>NZ_KV806598.1:0-53517 GCF_001811765.1 Streptococcus sp. HMSC076H09
ATAACTTTGGTGTTGATACTGCGATGATTGGAGAGAGCTTCTTGCAGGACTTGGTATAAATTTTTATTTCCTTAAGACACTTGTAGCATTAAAAATTGAGAGGAAGATGATGGAAAAAGTTAGGATTTACCATAACCCAAATTGTGGGACATCGAGGAACGTACTTGCCATTATTCGTCATTGTGGTATTGAACCAGAAATTATTTATTATCTGAAAACACCACCTAGCAGGATGGAACTGGTTGAACTGTTGTTAGAAATGAAACTTTCTGCGAGGGAACTTCTAAGAACAGATGTTCCTGCTTATGAGAAATTCAATTTGGAATCTTCTAGCGTTGCAGATGAAGAAATGATTGATGCGATGATACAAGATCCTATTCTTATCAATCGTCCCATAGTTGTTACGAGTAAAGGTGCAAAACTCTGCCGACCCTGTGAAGAAATTTTAACCATTTTACCTGTAAAGATGGAAAAAGATTTTGTTAAAGAAGATGGACAGATTATTCAAAGTTTATAGCATATTGTATAGTGAATAATGGTTTAGGAGGTAAGTAAATGACATTATTAGAAAAAATTAATGAGACTAGAGACTTTTTGCAAGCAAAAGGCGTCACAGCACCAGAATTTGGCCTTATTTTAGGCTCTGGTTTAGGAGAATTGGCTGAAGAAATCGAAAATCCTATTGTTGTGGATTATGCAGACATCCCAAATTGGGGACAGTCAACAGTAGTTGGTCATGCTGGAAAATTAGTGTATGGGGATTTATCAGGCCGTAAGGTATTAGCGCTTCAAGGTCGTTTTCACTTTTATGAAGGAAATACAATGGAAGTCGTTACTTTCCCAGTACGTATCATGAGAGCATTGGCTTGCCACAGTGTGCTTGTGACTAATGCAGCGGGTGGGATTGGATACGGACCAGGAACTTTAATGCTGATCAAAGACCACATCAATATGATTGGGACTAACCCTCTCATAGGTGAGAACCTTGAAGAATTTGGACCACGTTTCCCAGACATGTCGGATGCTTATACAGCAACATATCGACAAAAAGCTCACCAAATTGCTGAAAAACAGAATATCAAACTCGAAGAAGGTGTGTACTTGGGTGTATCAGGACCCACTTATGAAACACCTGCAGAAATTCGTGCATTCCAAACAATGGGCGCACAAGCGGTAGGTATGTCCACGGTTCCAGAGGTGATCGTTGCAGCTCACTCAGGGCTTAAAGTGTTAGGAATTTCAGCAATTACTAACTTTGCCGCTGGCTTCCAATCAGAGCTCAATCATGAGGAGGTCGTTGAAGTTACTCAGCGTATTAAAGAAGATTTCAAGGGATTAGTTAAATCATTAGTTGCTGAACTTTAAAATGGTTTCTCGATTATACTATGCTGTCAAGTTTATGATAGCCGTTCTATTTATGACAGTTATGGCAGGAGTTGGGGCTATCTTAATGCACTATGTATTAATGTTTACAGAGTGGTTAGCATTTGGTGATAGTAGAGAAAATACTCTGTCTTTGTTAAATAGTGTCACACCAATTAAAAGAGTGTTATCACTTACTTTAGTCTCCTTTTTAGCATCCCTTAGTTGGTATTACTTACAAATCAAACCAAAGCAAATAACTAGTATTAAACAACAGGTTGTTTTTAAGGATTCTTCTGTAAAAAAGTCACCTTACTGGCTACATATAGGTCACGCATTTTTGCAATTGATTTATGTAGGAGCTGGTGGTCCTATTGGAAAAGAAGGAGCACCACGAGAGTTTGGAGCCATAAATGCTGGGAAAATATCGGATTTATTAGCACTTAAAGTGCTGGATAAACGTTTATTAATCATTAGTGGTGCAGCTGCAGGTTTGTCAGCAGTTTATCAAGTACCCCTAGCTAGTGTATTCTTTGCTTTTGAAACTTTAGCTTTAGGAATCTCACTGAAAAATATTGTGACATTGCTAGCCTCTAATTTTGGTGCAGCTAGTATTGCTCAATTAGTTATTTCGACAGCCCCTCTTTATCATATTTCAAAGATGAGTCTGAATTCACAGTTATTAGCTTTTATGTTCTTGATCGTTTTATGTGTAACTCCGATTGCGATTAGCTTTAGATATTTAAATCAAAAAGTGACAGAGAGACGTATTAAAAATATAAAAATATTGTTAAGTTTGCCAGTAGTGTCATTGATAGTATCTGTTTTATCAATAGTCTATCCCCAGATTTTAGGAAATGGTAATGCCCTAGTTCAAGAGGTCTTTAAAGGGACCACAGTTAGCTTAATCACTATTTTAGTTGTTCTCAAGATGATAGCAACATTATCCACTCTTTACGCTGGTGCTTATGGCGGTATACTGACACCATCTTTTTCCATTGGTGCTTGTTTAGGTTTTTTGTTAGCTAGTATTTCTATTCCTTTACTTCCCCACATATCGATAGTAACCAGTATGTTGGTTGGTGCAGCTATTTTTTTAGCTATTACAATGAGAGCGCCACTGACAGCTGTCGGTTTAGTCATATCTTTTACTGGTCAATCCGTTATAACTATTGTTCCCTTAACTATAGCAGTACTTTTTGCTACTGCCTATGATTATTTTATAAGAAAAATGAGGAGTTTATATGTCAATCCATATTGAAGCAAAACAAGGTGAAATTGCAGATAAAATTTTACTTCCAGGAGATCCACTCCGTGCGAAATTTATTGCCGAGAATTTTTTAGAAGATGCGGTGTGTTTTAATACAGTTCGCAATATGTTTGGTTATACAGGTACCTATAAAGGACATCGTGTTTCTGTTATGGGAACTGGTATGGGTATGCCTTCAATTTCAATTTATGCTCGCGAACTAATTGTTGATTATGGGGTTAAAACATTGATTCGCGTAGGAACAGCAGGTGCTATTAATCCTGATATCCATGTTCGTGAACTTGTTTTAGCACAAGCAGCAGCAACAAATTCTAATATTATCCGTAATGATTGGCCTGAATTTGATTTTCCGCAAATTGCTGATTTTAAACTTTTGGATAAAGCTTATCACATCGCAAAGGAAATGGATATTACAACTCATGTAGGCAGTGTATTATCTTCAGACGTGTTTTATTCAAACCAACCAGATCGTAATATGGCCTTGGGTAAACTAGGTGTTCATGCTATTGAGATGGAAGCAGCAGCTCTCTACTATCTTGCAGCTCAACACAATGTTAATGCTCTTGCTATGATGACGATTTCAGATAACTTGAATAATCCAGAAGAAGATACAAGTGCAGAAGAGCGTCAAACAACATTTACTGATATGATGAAAGTTGGGCTCGAAACACTTATTTCTGAATGAGGATAGAAATGACAGATTTTTCAACTGCTCTTAAAGTATTAGTGGATCAGTATTCTTATCATAATGCTTTCTTATTATTACAAAAACATGGTCCTTTAAACTCAGATTTATTATTTTTATTGGAAATGATGAAAGAGCGTCGAGAGTTAAACATTGATTTTCTTTTTGCTCATCAAGAACAAGTTGTTATATTACAAGAAAAATACAATATAAAGCTTTTGCATAACTCGTATGATTTAGAGTTGCTGGCAAATTACATCATGGATTTAGAAGCAAAAGTAAAAAATGGATTAATCATAGATTTTGTCCGTAGTGTTAGTCCTATTTTATATCGTCTATTTATGATTTTACTTGCACAAGAAGTACCTCACTTGCATGATTACATCCATAATGCAAGAGATGATCACTACGATACTTGGAAGTTTAAAGAATTAAAGGAGTCAAACCATCCAGTCCTTTTGGCATTCTCTGAAAGGTGGCACGATAGTCGCTTGACTTCTAAAAGCCTTGCAGAATGTTTACAATTAACCGACCTTGATGAAGAAGTGAAATCGACCATCATTCAATTAAGACAGTTCGAAAAATCAGTCAGAAATCCTTTGGCTCACCTGATTAAACCTTTTGATGAGCAAGAACTATATCGCACAACTCAATTTTCTTCTCAAGCATTTTTAGACCAGATTATCTTCTTGGCAAAGGTAATTGGTGTTGAGTATGATACTGTTAATTTTCACTACGATACGGTTAACAAGCTTATTATAAAGATACTTGAGTAATTTAAAAACAGTTCTGAGACAATCTCAGGACTGTTTATTTTTATGATTAAACGAAACTTCCTCTAATAAATAGTCAATAAATTTTTGTCCCATTTTTGAAAGGTTTGCTTTGTCGTGTCGGATATAGACAATATCAATAACATCATCCACGTCAAGAGGGATTGCGACAATTTCGTCACCGTTCAATTTTGAGTTGAGGATACCAGTTGCCACTGTATAACCATCTAATCCAATCATTAAATTAAACAGAGTTGCTCTATCACTGACAACAATGGATTTTGGGTGAGGAATTTGAGACATCATTTCCTCAGAAAAGTAGAAAGAATTATGCAGGCCTTGATCATAACTCAGATAAGGATAATCTTCTAAATCTTTCATACTTAATTTTTTTCTATTAGCTAAGGGATTGGATTTGCTCACGAAAATATGAGGTGTAGTAGTAAAAAGAGTTGTGGCAATTAAGGAATTATCGTCGAATAATTTGGTTAATACATCTCTATTATAGCTATTAAGAAACAGAACACCAATCTCTGAACGGAAATTTTTAACATCATCAATAATTTCCCAAGTCCTAGTTTCACGTAAAAAAAGTTCGTATTGGGTCATGTCTGTGCCATTAAAGAGAGCTACAAAAGCGTTAACCACAAATGCATAGTGTTGTGAAGAAACGCTGAACAGCTCACGACTTGTATTATCACCCTTATAACGCTCTTCAAGAAGTGCTGTTTGTTCTAGAATTTGTCGCGCATATGACAGAAATTCCATACCATCTTTTGTTAACGTTATTCCTTTTGGATTTCGAATAAAAATTTGGATCCCCATCTCAGTCTCAAGGTTCCTAACAGCGTTTGAAAGTGAAGGTTGGGTAATGTAGAGTTGTTTAGCGGCTTCATTCATGCTACCAGTTTCTACAATCTTAATAACATATTGTAATTGTTGAATTCTCATAACTCTAGTTTAAACTAGAATGTAAATAAATTCAATTAGATCAGCTAAATTATCAATATAGATCAATTGAAAATGTTATTTAGCTAATATAATCAGATTATTCCAATATTACTTTCGTTGAATATTGTATTGAAAAATGATATAATATCCAAGTAAAATTAAGGTTTTTTAAGTATTGGAGAATTACAATGTCTAATCATTCGCGCCGTCAACAAAAGAAACACTCACATACACCTCTACGGGTGATTAATTTATTTCTTTTGGTGATTTTTATTTTGTTAAGTGTAGTCTCATTATTTCTTATGTATCGTCACCATTTTTTGGCATTTAGACACCTGAACGTCATTTATGGAGTTGTAATTGTTTTAATCATTTTAGCAAGTTTATTTCTTTGTATTAAGAATAAAGCTAGAATTTTTACAACTATAATTTTAGTATTAGCTTCTATTTTCGTTGCTACTACTTTATATGGATTTAAGTCAACCATTGATTTGACAAATAATCTAAATAAAACTGCTTCATACTCTGAAATTGAGATGAGTGTAATTGTACCAAAAGATTCTAAAATAACCAATATAGAAGCTGTCAGCAAATTAGCCGCACCAGTTAAAAACGATACTTCAAATATTACTGATTTGATAGAACATATAAAATCAGAAAAAGGAATCTCTATTACACCACAAAAAACAGATTCTTACCAGGATGCATACAATAGAATTAAAAATGGTGATAGTCAGGCTATGGTTTTAAATAATGCTTATGTTAGCTTAATTGAACTTAGCACCCCTGATTTTAAATCGCAGATAAAAACGATTTATACTTACAAAATTAAGAAAAAAATTAATCGTAAAAATACTAATCATAAAGAAGGGGTATTTAATATCTATATTAGCGGTATTGATACTTTTGGCTCTATATCAACAGTATCAAGATCTGATGTAAATATTATTATGACGGTTAATACCAATACCCACAAAGTATTGTTAACGACAACACCACGAGATGCCTATGTAAAAATTCCAGATGGTGGGGGCAATCAATATGATAAATTAACCCATGCAGGTTTGTATGGCGTTGAGACATCAATGAAAACACTTGAAAACCTTTACGACATCAACCTTGATTATTATGCTAGAATTAATTTTTCATCATTTTTAAAATTAATAGACCTCTTGGGAGGAGTGACAGTTTATAACGATCAAGCTTTTACAAGTAAACATGGTAATTTTGACTTCCCTGTTGGTCAAGTAACATTGAATTCTGAGCAGGCTTTGGGCTTTGTTAGAGAACGTTATTCTCTACAAGGAGGCGATAACGATAGAGGTAGAAATCAAGAAAAAGTGATTGCAGCTATTATAAATAAGTTAGCTTCTAGTCAGTCAGTAACAAAATTAAATAGCATTACCTCACAGCTCCAAACGTCCGTTCAAACTAATATGACTATTGATAATATTAATGATTTGATTAACAATCAATTGTCAACTGGACAACGCTTCACTGTCGAGTCACAAGCATTAACTGGTCATGGTTCAACGGGTGAACTCCCTTCATATGCAATGCCAGGAGCTCAACTTTATATGATGTCAATTGATCAATCTAGCTTATCTAATGCAAAATCAAAAATTAAGAACACAATGGAGGAATAACAAGAATGATTGATATTCATTCTCATATCGTTTTTGATGTAGATGATGGGCCTAAAACGCTTGAAGAGAGTTTATCTTTAATAGAAGAAAGTTATCGACAAGGTGTTAGAATAATTGTTTCGACATCACATAGAAGAAAAGGTATGTTTGAAACACCTGAAGATATTATCTTCAAAAACTTTTCTATAGTTAAACACGAAGCGGAAAAAAGATTTGAACATCTTCAAATCTTATATGGTGGAGAATTGTACTATACAAGTGATATGTTAGAAAAACTGAAGTTAAAGCAAATTCCAACTTTAAACAATACGAAATTTGCTTTAATTGAATTTTCTATGCAAACTTCTTGGAAAGATATTCATACAGCTTTGTCAAATGTTTTAATGCTTGGTATTACACCAGTCGTTGCGCATATAGAGAGGTATAACGCTTTAGAGAATCAAAAAGAACGGGTGAAGGAAATTATTAATATGGGGTGTTACACACAAATAAATAGTTCCCATATTTTGAAACAAAAACTTTTTAATGATAAGCATAAACGCTTTAAGAAAAGAGCCCGTTATTTTTTAGAGGAAAATTTAGTGCATTTTGTAGCGAGTGATATGCATAACCTTGATGTTAGACCGCCATTTTTAGCAGAAGCTTATAAGATTATCTGTAGAGATTTCGGTAAAGAACGTGCTAACCAACTTTTTATTGAAAATGCTCAATCTATATTAAAAAACCATTACATTTAGGAGATTTCATGAATAAAATAGCTAATACAGAAGTTGAAATAAATATATTCAACCTTTTAAAAAAATTGTGGAAAAAGAAATTTTTAATCACATTTGTTGCCATTGCATTTGCAACAGCTGGACTTTTCTATAGTCTTTTTATTGTTACGCCACAATATACTTCTTCAACAAGGATATATGTCATTAACCCTAATACCCCTAATAATAGTATTACTGCACAAGATCTACAAGCGGGGAGTTTTCTTGCAAATGACTATAAGGAGATTATTACGTCTACTGACGTTCTAGAAAAAGTTATTTCTTCTGAAAAATTGAATTATCCTTCGTCTCAGTTGTTGCAAAAAATAACAGTTTCTATTTTAAAAGATACACGTGTTATTTCAATATCGGTCGAAGATGCTAATCCAAAAATGTCTCAAAAATTAGCAAATTCAGTTAGAGAAGCAGCAGTTTCAAAAATCAAGGCAGTTACTCAAGTAGAGGATATCACTACTCTTGAGAAGGGAAATTTACCTAAAGCACCATCTTCTCCTAATATTAAAAAGAATGTACTAATCGGGTTTATTGTTGGTGCAGGATTATCAACTATTGTTTTAGTTATTATGGGTATTTTGGATGATCGTGTTAATACTGAAGAAGATATTGAAAAGGCCCTAGGACTTACTTCTTTAGGTATAGTACCAGATTTGAATAAACTTTAAGGAGAATATAATGACTCGTTTAGAAATAGTTGATAGCAAGTTAAGACAAGCAAAAAAAACAGAAGAATACTTCAATGCGATCCGTACAAACATACAGTTTAGTGGAAAGGAAAATAAAATTCTTGCAATTACCTCTGTTAGGGAAGGGGAAGGAAAATCCACTACTTCAACAAGTTTAGCTTTATCTTTAGCTCAAGCAGGATTTAAAACATTATTAATTGATGCGGATACTAGGAACTCTGTTATGTCTGGAACCTTTAAAGCAACTGGAACTATTAAAGGCTTGACGAATTATTTATCAGGTAATGCAGATCTTGGAGATATTATCTGTGAAACCAATGTTCCTAGACTGATGGTCGTTCCTTCAGGGAAAGTACCACCAAATCCAACAGCATTACTTCAGAACGCTTATTTTAATAAGATGATTGAAGCTATTAAAAATATATTTGATTATATTATCATCGATACTCCACCTATTGGTTTAGTTGTTGATGCCGCAATAATCTCTAATGCTTGCGATGGTTTTATTTTAGTAACCCAAGCAGGTAGAATAAAACGTAATTATGTTGAAAAAGCAAAAGAACAGATGGAACAAAGTGGTTCAAAGTTCTTAGGTATTATTCTTAATAAAGTTAGTGAATCTGTTGCTACTTACGGCGATTACGGCGATTATGGAAATTACGGAAAAAGGGATAGAAAAAGGAAGTAAGGGGCTCTTGTATTGAAAGAAAAAGAAAATATACAAAAGATTATTATAGCGATGATTCAAACAGTTGTGGTTTATTTTTCTGCAAGTTTGACATTAACATTAATTACTCCCAATTTTAAAAGCAATAAAGATTTATTGTTTGTTCTATTGATACATTATATTGTCTTTTATCTTTCTGATTTTTACAGAGACTTTTGGAGTCGTGGCTATCTTGAAGAGTTTAAAATGGTATTGAAATACAGCTTTTACTATATTTTCATATCAAGTTCATTATTTTTTATTTTTAAAAACTCATTTACAACGACACGACTTTCCTTTTTTTCTTTTATTGCTATGAATTCGATTTTATTGTATCTATTGAATTCATTTTTAAAATATTATCGAAAATATTCTTACGCTAAGTTTTCACGAGATACCAAAGTTGTTTTGATAACGAATAAGGATTCTTTATCAAAAATGACCTTTAGGAATAAATACGACCATAATTATATTGCTGTCTGCATCTTGGACTCCTCTGAAAAGGATTGTTATGATTTGAAACATAACTCGTTAAGGATAATAAACAAAGATGCTCTTACTTCAGAGTTAACCTGCTTAACTGTTGATCAAGCTTTTATTAACATACCCATTGAATTATTTGGTAAATACCAAATACAAGATATTATTAATGACATTGAAGCAATGGGAGTGATTGTCAATGTTAATGTAGAGGCACTTAGCTTTGATAATATAGGAGAAAAGCGAATCCAAACTTTTGAAGGATATAGTGTTATTACATATTCTATGAAATTCTATAAATATAGTCACCTTATAGCAAAACGATTTTTGGATATCACGGGTGCTATTATAGGTTTGCTCATATGTGGCATTGTGGCAATTTTTCTAGTTCCACAAATCAGAAAAGATGGTGGACCGGCTATCTTTTCTCAAAATAGAGTAGGTCGTAATGGTAGGATTTTTAGATTCTATAAATTCAGATCAATGCGAGTAGATGCAGAACAAATTAAGAAAGATTTATTAGTTCACAATCAAATGACAGGGCTAATGTTTAAGTTAGACGATGATCCTAGAATTACTAAAATAGGAAAATTTATTCGAAAAACAAGCATAGATGAGTTGCCTCAATTCTATAATGTTTTAAAAGGTGATATGAGTTTAGTAGGAACACGCCCTCCCACAGTTGATGAATATGAAAAGTATAATTCAACGCAGAAGCGACGCCTTAGTTTTAAGCCAGGAATCACTGGTTTGTGGCAAATATCTGGTAGAAATAATATCACTGATTTTGATGAAATCGTAAAGTTAGATGTTCAATATATCAATGAATGGTCTATTTGGTCAGATATTAAGATTATTCTCCTAACACTAAAGGTAGTCTTACTTGGGACAGGTGCTAAGTAAAGGTAAGGTTTGAAAGGAATATAATGAAAATTTGTCTGGTTGGTTCAAGTGGTGGTCATCTAGCACACTTGAACCTTTTGAAACCCATTTGGGAAAAAGAAGATAGGTTTTGGGTAACCTTTGATAAAGAAGATGCTAGGAGTATTCTAAGAGAAGAGATTGTATATCATTGCTTCTTTCCAACAAACCGTAATGTCAAAAACTTGGTAAAAAATACTATTCTAGCTTTTAAGGTCCTTAGAAAAGAAAGACCAGATGTTATCATATCATCTGGTGCCGCTGTAGCAGTACCATTCTTTTATATTGGTAAGTTATTTGGTTGTAAGACCGTTTATATAGAGGTTTTCGACAGGATAGATAAACCAACTTTGACAGGAAAATTAGTGTATCCTGTAACAGATAAATTTATTGTTCAGTGGGAAGAAATGAAAAAAGTTTATCCTAAGGCAATTAATTTAGGAGGAATTTTTTAATGATTTTTGTCACAGTGGGGACACATGAACAGCAGTTCAACCGTCTTATTAAAGAAGTTGATAGATTAAAAGGGACAGGTGCTATTGATCAAGAAGTGTTCATTCAAACGGGTTACTCAGACTTTGAACCTCAGAATTGTCAGTGGTCAAAATTTCTCTCATATGATGATATGAACTCTTACATGAAAGAAGCTGAGATTGTTATCACACATGGCGGTCCAGCGACGTTTATGAATGCAGTTTCTAAAGGGAAAAAAACTATTGTGGTTCCTAGACAAGAACAGTTTGGAGAGCATGTGAATAATCATCAGGTGGATTTTTTGAAAGAGTTATTCTTGAAATATGAATTAGATTATATTTTGAATATCAGTGAATTAGAGAATATTATTAAGGAAAAAAATATATCTACTAGTAAAGTAATATCACAAAACAATGATTTTTGTTCCTCTTTCAAAAATGAACTTTCTAAACTATTTGAATAAATATATTTTGTTGGAGAAAAAAATTGAAATTAACTATCAATCCAAAGTATTTGTTAATAGGAGGAATTTTCGCTTTAACCCTATTTTCAAAGCCAATGCAACTTTTGTTACTTTTAGCATTAATAGTTTTACTTATTTGTAGTAGTTATAATGAAAAAATGAAATTTTTAAATATGGCTGAAATTTTTTTCATTGTATTTTATATTATTTATTTAACTTCAATATTGCTACATTCTTTGTTTAAAAATCCTGATTTTGATAGAATTTTAGCAGCTTTTAACTCGTTGATTATCGGTATAGTATCATTGGCTTTTTATCATTATTATAAGAATACAACTTTGGAGTTAGATAAAATATTAAAAGCATTTTTATTTAATGGGTTAATCCTATTTTTTTTAGGGGGAACATATTATTATTGTTTGCATAATAATATTCAAAATATCAGTATTTTTGGTAGAGATTTGATTGGGTCAGACTGGATTAATGGTATGCATACTCAAAGAGCAATGGGATTTTTTGAATATTCAAACCTTATAATTCCTATTACAGTGGTAACTAACTTATATATATATATATATATGAAGTTAAGAAACTATTCAATTATGACCATAGGTGTTGTATTATTATTTACCTTTATTTTACCTATTGGATCGGGCTCCAGGGCTGGAATAGTAGCTATATTGGCGCAGATGTTTATTCTTCTTCTAAATACAGTTGTCGTAAAGAAGAAAACTATAAAATTTTTATTGTACATACTTCCGTTTCTACTAGTAATAGTAATGATGTTATATTTTGATAACTTACTATCTATATATTATCGTATAATTAATTTGCGATCCGGGAGTAGTGAATCCAGATTTTCTTTATATAAAGATACAGTAAACATCGTTATAAATAATTCTTTATTATTTGGAGAAGGAGTTAAAGAGTTATGGTTAAATAGTGATCTACCTTTGGGGTCGCATTCAACGTATATAGGCTATTTCTACAAAAGTGGCCTGCTGGGATTAATGAATATAGTTCCAGGTTTGCTTTTAATTTTTACTAATATTGGTAGGAAAGCTAAACAATCAGCTTTTTATTATGAGATAGTAGGAACACTTATAACTTTATTCTCATTTTTTGCACTTGAAGATCTTGACGGAGCTAATTGGCTTATTGTTTTTATTTTTACAGTGTTAGGAATTTTAGAAAATAAGGATTTTTATAGTCAACTTAAAAGGTGGAAAAGTTAATGGAAAAACGAATACTTGTTTCTATCATTATACCTATATACAACTCAGAAGCATACCTTAAAGAATGTGTGCAATCCGTACTACAACAGACTCATCCATTGATAGAAGTTATACTAATTGATGATGGATCCACTGATAATAGTGGAGAAATTTGTGATAATTTATCTCAAGAAGATAATCGCATACTTGTATTTCATAAAAAAAATGGAGGGGTCTCTTCGGCAAGGAACCTAGGTCTAGATAAATCCACAGGAGAATTCATAACATTTGTGGATAGTGATGATTTTGTAGCACCGAATATGATTGAAATAATGTTAAAAAATTTAATCACTGAGAATGCTGATATAGCAGAAGTAGATTTTGATATTTCGAATGAGAGAGATTATAGAAAGAAGAAAAGACGAAACTTTTATAAAGTCTTTAAAAACAATAACTCTTTAAAAGAATTTTTATCAGGCAATAGAGTGGAAAATATTGTTTGTACAAAATTATATAAAAAAAGTATAATTGGCAACTTGAGGTTTGATGAGAACTTAAAAATTGGTGAGGATTTACTTTTTAATTGTAAACTCTTATGTCAAGAGCACCGTATAGTCGTAGATACGACTTCTTCCTTATATACTTATCGAATTGTAAAAACTTCCGCAATGAATCAGAAATTCAACGAAAACTCATTAGATTTTATAACAATTTTTAATGAAGTAAGTAGTTTGGTTCCTGCCAAATTGGCTAATTATGTTGAAGCGAAATTTTTAAGAGAAAAGATAAAGTGTCTCCGAAAAATGTTTGAATTAGGTAGTAATATTGACAATAAAATCAAAGTACAACGAGAGATTTTTTTCAAAGACATTAAATCATACCCGTTCTATAAAGCGGTAAAATACTTATCATTAAAGGGATTATTAAGCTTTTATTTAATGAAATGTTCACCTAAACTATATGTTATGGCATATAGAAGATTTCAAAAACAGTAGCTGGAGAAATTGGGAAAGAGAATTTATAACTTCATGATAAAGAAAATTGAAAAGGATTTAATAAGTGTAATTGTACCTATTTATAATGTTGAAGATTATTTAGTTGAATGTATAGAAAGCCTTATTGTTCAAACATATCGAAATATTGAAATATTATTGATTAATGATGGTTCGACGGATAATTGTGCGACAATTGCCAAAGAATTTTCTGAAAGAGATTGTAGAGTTATCTATATAGAAAAGTCGAATGGTGGGTTGTCAGAAGCTAGAAACTATGGAATTTATCATTCAAAGGGAAAATACTTAACTTTTGTTGATTCAGATGATAAAGTTTCCTCTGATTACATAGCGAATTTGTATAATGCTATTCAAAAACATGATTCGTCTATAGCTATCGGTGGCTATTTAGAATTTTATGAAAGACATAATAGCATAAGAAATTATGAATATTTAGACAAAGTGATACCAGTTGAAGAAGCACTACTAAACATGTATGACATTAAAACTTATGGTTCAATTTTTATTACTGCATGGGGAAAATTATTCCATAAATCTATATTCAATGATTTAGAATTTGCATTAAATAAGTATCATGAGGATGAATTCTTTAACTATAAAGCATACTTAAAAGCTAATTCTATAACATACATAGACAAGCCTCTCTATCATTATCGTATACGAGTAGGTAGTATCATGAATAATAGTGATAATGTTATAATTGCTAGAAAGAAACTTGATGTTTTATCAGCATTAGACGAGCGAATAAAACTTATAACAAGTTTACGTAAGTATTCCGTTTTTTTACAAAAAACAGAAATATTTTATGTCAATCAATATTTTAGGACTAAAAAATTTTTAAAACAACAATCTGTAATGTTTAAAGAAGATAACTATATCGATGCTTATAGAATGTATGGACGGTTACTTAGAAAAGTGAAGTTAGTTGATAAATTAAAACTTATAAAAAATAGGTTTTTCTAGAAATGGCTGTTTAATAGTTGTAATGTGAGTGACCACGAATTGTTGGATAACTATCAAAAAGACTAATTTAGGGGAAAAATAAAATGACTAATTTTGTTTGTCATACTTTATACCATCTACTGATTACTATAATAAAGTTAAAAGATAAAGAAAATACTAGAATATTTATTTGTGACACTATCACGGATTATGAAACTTGGGTAAAGATATTAAATGATCAGGGAATAAGAACTGAATCATTTAAAGAGTTTGCTTATCGGGAGCAGTTACAAAATAAAAATATTGAAGAAGTGATGGAGCTTGTAGATTCAGACTTAAATCACTACTTTGAGAGAGTAGATACACAAGTCTATCTATTTAATGATGATACTTTAATAGGTCGCTATATGGTGTATTTAGGTAAAAATTATCATCTAATTGAAGATGGTTATAACTGTTTTCAAGCCAAGTTATTCTTGGGTGGTTCTGTCGTAAAACGAGTAATTAAAACTTACTTATTTAAAAAGTATGTTCCGTATGGTTTTTCAAAATATTGTCTCTCAATTGAGGTTAATTCTTTAGTGGGGTTACCTCATGACATAAGGAGTAAGAAATATAAAGAACTACCGAGAAAAAAATTATTTGATAGTCTTAACAAAGAACAAAAATCACTGATTTTCAAAATATTTAAAACAAAACCATTAACTATAACTCCAAAGTCAGTATTATTGTTGACACAGCCACTTGCACAAGATAAATGGTATAAAACACCTACAGAGAGGTTTCAAAGTATTCAAGAGCAATACGATTATTTTGACGATATTGTCCAGGAATATAGAACGTTAGGGTACAATGTTTATTTAAAAGTTCATCCTAGAGATGTAGTAGATTATTCCAAATTGCCGGTAGAGCTATTACCATCAAATGTTCCTATGGAAATTATAGAGTTGATGTCAACAGGTCGGTTCGAATGTGGGATAACACATTCGTCCACTGCGCTGGATTCTTTAACTTGTGTTGATAAAAAAATAACTTTAGTAGATCTGAAGGATATTAAATGAATACTAAGAAATTACTTCAATCTGGTTTTATTTATACACTCGGGAATTTATTGGTGCAAGGATTAGCCTTTATCACACTTCCCATCTATACTCGGGTTATCTCAACAGAAGTTTATGGCCAATATAGTTTATATGTCGCTTGGATGAATATTATTATGCTTTTTATTGGCCTTCAGACGAGCGGTTCTTTAAGTTCAGCCCGGGTCAAATACGGAGAAGAATTTAAAAGCTATTCAGGGAGTGCCTTTTCTGTAGGTAATATATGGTTTCTTATTATACTTTTGATAGCTTTTCTATTTAGAAGTTTTCTTGCACCATTAGTTGGTTTTTCTGAATCTATTTTTTTATTAATGGTGTGTCAAAGTTACGCTAGCTATGTGGTGACTTTCTTTGGTCAGTATTTTATACAACAACAGAGGAGTTTGGCTAATTTAATATTATCCTTAGCCAATGCAGTTTCATCTGTTGCACTATCTCTATTTTTAATTTTTCATTGGTCCGATGACTTTTTATCTAGGGTTTTTGGAGCTTTTGTTCCTACTATAATAACTGGAATAGTTGCCTTTGCTTATATTTATTATCATAGCAAATCTTTTTACAATCCTAAGTATTTTCGGTTCATTGTCACTGTGTCTGTTCCTTTGATTTTTCATTTGTTAGGACACCAGTTGTTGGGGCAATTAGATAGAATTATGCTAGCTCGTTTATACAATACTAAAGAAGTTGCAATGTATAGTTTCGGTTATTCGCTTGGAATGATTATTCAGATTGTTTTGAATAGTATTAATATGGCTTGGATTCCATGGTTTTTTGATGCTAGAAAAGAAAAATTACTGCAACTTTCAACTTATATTAGCCGTTATCTCTATTTAGGAGTTTTCTTAACATTAGGTTATTTGACTGTTTTTCCTGAGTTAGCTCAAATAATGGGAGGAGACAAGTATAGTAGTAGTGTTCAATTTATTTCTTTAATTATTGTCAGCTACTTTTTAGTTTTTCTCTATACATTTCCTGTAAATATCCAATTCTTCTATGCTAATACGACATGGATTCCTATTGGGACATTATTAGCTGCTGGTGTAAATTGGTTACTAAACCTTGTATTAATTCCTCATTATGCAGCCTATGGCGCTGCTATGGCTACAATAATATCTTATTTAGCCTTGTTGATTTTTCATCATATTGTTTCGAAAGTTAAATACCATTATTCAGATGTCTCAGTTAGGCAGTACATCATTTTAAGTGGTATAGTATTTAGTTATGCTATGTTAATGAACATGTTCCTAGATAATATCGTTATTAGATGGAGTTTAGGAATAATTATTCTTATAGTATATAGCATTGTTTTTCAAAAAGTCATTTTAGACTTATTGAGTAAAAAAAGAAGGAGAAGATAATGGTTTATATTATTGCAGAGATTGGTTGCAATCATAATGGAGATATTAATCTTGCGAAAAAAATGGTAGATGTTGCGGTGTCTTGTGGTGTTGATGCTGTTAAATTTCAGACTTTTAAAGCTGAGAAACTTATTTCTAAATTTGCTCCCAAAGCTGAATATCAAAAAGAAACTACAGGAACAGCAGACAGTCAACTTGAGATGACGAAACGTTTAGAGTTAAGCTTTGAAGAATACTTAGAAATGCGTGATTATGCAATTTCAAAAGGTGTGGAGACCTTTTCAACACCTTTTGATGAAGAGTCATTAGAGTTCTTAATTTCTACAGATATGCCAATTTACAAAATTCCATCAGGAGAAATCACTAATTTACCTTACTTAGAAAAGATTGGCAAGCAACAAAAGAAAGTTATTCTTTCGACGGGTATGGCGGTAATGGAAGAGATCCATCAAGCGGTGAATATTTTACGTCAGAATGGTACAACTGACATTTCTATTTTACATTGTACAACAGAGTACCCAACACCTTACCCCTCTCTAAATTTAAACGTTATTCATACTTTGAAAGATGAATTTAAAGATTTAACGATAGGTTATTCGGATCATTCAATTGGATCAGAAGTACCTATCGCAGCAGCAGCAATGGGTGCAGAAGTTATTGAAAAACACTTTACTTTAGATACTAATATGGAAGGTCCGGATCATAAAGCCAGTGCAACACCTGATATTTTAGCTGCTTTAGTTAAAGGGGTTCGCATTGTTGAACAAGCCTTAGGTAGATTTGAAAAAATCCCAGATCCAGTAGAAGAAAAAAATAAGATTGTTGCTCGTAAATCAGTCGTTGCTTTAAAACCAATTAAAAAAGGCGATATTTATTCAATAGAAAATATTACGGTGAAGCGCCCAGGTAATGGTATTTCTCCTATGAACTGGTATGACATCTTGGGACAAGAAGCGCAAGATGATTTCGAAGAGGATGAAGTTATTCGTGATTCACGCTTTGAAAATCAATTGCCCGAGTTATAATAACACCTAATTATAATCGGCAACAGATGTATTACACGGCTAAGATTATGTAATTACTATATATAGAAGGGATACGATGAAAAAAATTTGTTTAGTAACCGGATCGCGTGCTGAATACGGAATAATGAAGCCATTGATTCAAAGATTATCAAAAGATAAAGAAGTCAACTTACAAATTATTGCGACAGCAATGCATCTGGAAGAAAAGTACGGCTATACTTATCGTCAAATTGAAGAAGACGGTTTTGATATTGCTTATAAAGTTCCCTTACATCTTTATGATACTGACAGAAGAACTGTATCTACTGCAATGGCGCATTTACAACTAGGATTGACCAAAATTTTTGACAAGGAAGACTATGATCTAGTCATCATTTTAGGGGATCGTTACGAAATGTTACCAGTTGTGAATGTAGCGTTGATTTATAATGTCCCAGTATGCCACCTTCATGGAGGGGAGACCTCATTAGGCAATTTTGATGAGTATATTCGCCATGCAGTTACTAAGATGAGTCACCTACACTTAGTCTCTACAGAGGACTTTCGTCAACGTGTGATTCAGATGGGAGAACAACCTCAATTTGTAATTAACACAGGAGCTCTCGGAGTGGAAAATGCTCTATCAATCCCTTCTCTAACCAAAGAAGCAATAGAAAAGCAATTAGGTATTGTACTAGAGGAATCCTATTTTGTTGTTCTCTATCATCCTGTTACTTTTGAACAAGGAAAAAGTGCTGGAGAACAGATGAAAGCGGTACTATCAGCCCTTTCTAAATTTGGTGTCCAGTGTCTATTTATAGGATCCAATTCAGATACTGGTTCTGATGATATTGCAAAGGCTATCAATACTTATTTGATAAATCATGAAAATAGTTATTGCTTTGCTTCTTTATCAACCCAACTTTATCATTCCTTAATTCGTCATTCACTAGGACTGATTGGTAATTCGTCTTCTGGTTTAATAGAAGTTCCTTCTTTGATGAAACCTACTCTTAATATTGGTGATCGCCAAAAAGGTAGGCTACATGGAGAAAGTGTAGTAAGTGTACCAGTCGAAACCTCCTCTGTATTGGAGGGATTATCAAAATTGAATGAAGTGACCAACTTTGACAATCCCTACTACAAAGGGAATGCTTCATCTATTGCATATGAAGCAATAAAGCTTTATTTGAAAGATGAACCTTCAATTTCCCAACCATTTTATGATTTAAAGGAGAATAATCTAAAATGAAAAAAAAGTTGGCATTTTTAGGCGCAGGAAGTCATGCTGATGCGATTGCTCCGGTTATTGATCCTCTTGTGTATGATTTCGTAGGTTTTTTTGATGATAAAGATATTACGGAGCATGATGGTTATCCTGTTCTTGGAAAACTTTATGATGTGCTACCTTACCTTGAAGATGGCTCAATAGATGCAGTATTTATTACAATAGGTGATAATGCTAAAAGGAAAGAACTATTTGAATATGTAGCAAAGGATTATTATGACTGTATTATTAACATCATTAGTCCCAATGCTTTAGTATTGACACCAGATAGTATTTGTGGGCGTGGTATCTTTATTGGTTTTGGGGCTTTTATAGGTTCTAAAGTGAAGCTGTTTGATAACAACGTTGTTAATACAGGAGCGCTCATTGAACATCATACTGTTGTAGAATCACACTGTAATATAGCACCTAATGCTACCATAAATGGTCTTTGTTATATTAGAGAAGAAGTTTATGTAGGTAGTGCCAGTGTTATTATTCAAACCTTGGATATTTCATCGTGTACGACAATTGGCGCAGGAGCTGTTGTTGTAAAAGATATTATAGAACCTGGAACCTATGTAGGGGTTCCAGCCAAAAAAATAAAATAAAGGATATGTTATGAAGCCAATTTGTATTATTCCTGCGCGATCAGGGTCAAAAGGATTACCAGATAAGAATATGTTATTCCTAGCAGGTAAACCCATGATTTTCCATACTATAGATGCTGCAATTGAATCTGGAATGTTTGATAAGAAAGATATTTTTGTTAGTACAGATTCAGAATTGTACAGAGAGATTTGTTTAGAACGCGGTATTTCAGTGGTGATGAGAAAACCGGAACTTTCAACTGATCAGGCAACTTCGTATGATATGTTAAAAGATTTTTTATCTGACTATGAAGATAATCAGGAGTTTGTGTTACTTCAAGTAACCTCTCCACTAAGAAAATCATGGCATATAAAGGAAGCAATGGAGTATTATTCTTCACATGATGTTGACAATGTTGTAAGTTTTTCTGAAGTTGAGAAACACCCTGGTCTGTTTACGACATTGTCTGATAAAGGCTATGCTATAGATATGGTGGGAGCAGATAAAGGTTATCGTCGCCAAGATTTACAACCTTTATACTATCCGAACGGCGCTATTTTTATTTCTAATAAAGAAACTTACTTAAGGGAAAAAAGCTTTTTCACCTCTAGGACATATGCTTATCAAATGGCAAAGGAATTTTCATTAGATGTTGATACGAGAGATGATTTTATCCACGTCATCGGTCACCTCTTTTTCGATTATGCCATTAGGGAAAAAGAGAATAAAGTTTTTTATAAAGAAGGCTATAGTCGTTTGTTCAATAGAGAAGCTTCAAAGATAATTTTAGGTGATTCAAAAACGATATCTATCTCACTAGAAAATTACCATAATTATTCCCAAGGTGGTGTAACATTAGCAACGATGTTGGAAAACTTACCTAACTTTTTGACAGCTAATGTAACAGAGGCTTTTGTTTCTATAGGGGTAAATGATCTCATTACAGGTTATAGTGTGGAAGAAATATTCAGCAATTTCCAAAAACTCTACTCATTATTAGCTGAGAATAAAATAAAGATGAGATTTACAACTATTGCTTACACCCTTTTTAGAGAAACTGTCAATAATGCAGATATTGAGAAAATCAATCAATGGCTAACAGAATTTTGTTATCAAAATCAGATTCCACTGTTAGATATTAATAGATTTTTATCAAAGGATGGTAATCTAAATTATCATTTAACTAGTGATGGATTACATTTTACTCAAGAGGCTAATGATTTGTTACAAAGTCAATATCAATTATTTGTAGACGAAGTTAAAACCTTATAATATTTATTTTATAAAATTATTCATCTTATTTTTGCGATTTCAATAGTGATATGGTATATTTAAAGTAAGCTACGTATAGTTTTACCAGTCAGAAATAGTAAGGATGGTTGAGTATGAGAGAAACCGAAACACACGATCACCAAGCGCTAATTCAAAAATTGTTAGTCAGTATTCATTATTTAACCTTGTTTCGTGATGAAATTATATTAGTAGAAAAAACCCCATCTTTACTGGGGAAACATTTTTCTATTGCTATTGTGCAGAATGAACTAGGTGAGATACTTTCTAAAATAGAAGCTTTGAGTAAGCAAAAAAAACTGATTCGTTCTATT
Organism: Streptococcus sp. HMSC076H09; assembly: GCF_001811765.1. Classification (NCBI taxonomy): domain Bacteria; kingdom Bacillati; phylum Bacillota; class Bacilli; order Lactobacillales; family Streptococcaceae; genus Streptococcus; species Streptococcus sp. HMSC076H09. Next base: position 21,284 of record NZ_KV806598.1, read on the forward strand.
TATTGGTATGATGAATCGTCATTTAAAGTCATGAATAAGGCTCTGGCTATTGTAGAAGAATGGATTAAGGGCTTAGATAATCTTTTAGAATTCTGTCAATTACAGACGGTTTTTCAAGCAATTTTAGGTGATGAACGTGCACATGTATTTGGAATCCTTATTGATGTTTATACTTCTTTAAACATTATAAATACTTCTTTGAAAGAAGAAAATTCTAGACCAGTGTCCTTATCTGATTTGGCTCTAGGTCTTAAGGACGAAGATTAATAAAAAAACGTTACTGCTTTGAATGAATAAAGCAGTAACGTTTTTTATAAAATATTGCTATACTAGTAATACAGATATCTAAAAGTAAGGAGTTATAAATGAAACATTCTAGTTGGCATGATTTAATAAAAAGAGAACTACCCAATCATTACTACAATAAAATTAATACATTTATGGATGCAGTTTACGAAAGCGGAATCGTTTATCCTCCAAGAGATAAGGTGTTCAATGCCATACAGATAACACCACTAGAAAACGTAAAAGTAGTGATTATTGGCCAAGATCCTTACCATGGCCCTCAACAAGCTCAAGGACTCTCATTTTCTGTTCCAGACAATTTACCAGCTCCTCCTTCACTTCAAAATATTCTAAAAGAATTAGCAGAAGATATTGGGTCACGTTCACATCATGACTTAACATCATGGGCGCAACAAGGAGTGCTGCTATTGAATGCTTGTTTAACAGTTCCAGAACACCAAGCTAATGGTCATGCTGGGCTTATATGGGAACCTTTTACTGATGCTGTCATCAAAGTGGTTAACCAAAAGGAAACACCAGTAGTCTTTATTCTGTGGGGTGGCTATGCTCGAAAGAAAAAGTCGCTAATTGATAATCCTATTCATCATATTATTGAGAGTCCTCATCCGAGTCCCTTATCTGCTTATCGTGGCTTCTTTGGTAGCAGACCTTTTTCTAGAACAAATCATTTCTTAGAAGAAGAAGGAATAAATGAGATTGATTGGTTAAATTAGAAGGGAAATCTACTCTCGAAACATTGTTAGTTTTATAATAAAAAACCGCTACTAGCGGTTTTTTATTATTTATTTTTTTGTTTACTTAGGTTTAAGCCAAACGGAACCAAATTTTCTTGCCTTTTTCGAATACGTTTGATATTATCCTGATGTCGGATAATAATCGTGAGAGCCATTAAGATAACCACAGTGGTAAATATCCAGTCGTAGTCCGTTAATATAAAGCCTACTAATGGAAAAATTAAGACACTAAGAATACCTACGACAGCTACTGTAATACTGGATAGGGAAATCATGCTAAAAAGATAAAGCGTTAATAAAAAGATAACTAATAAGTAAAGGAAAAAAGAAGGTGCAAATCCTAGCAAAACCCCAGCGCTTGTAGCAACGGCTTTCCCACCTTTGAATTGTGCAAAAATAGGGAAAGTGTGACCTATAATAGCAAAAAAACCGATAAAAAATGGAGATACTGTCGTTATACCTAATATGATAGGAATAAGTGTTGCTAGAGTCCCTTTTAAAATGTCAATAGTCAAAGTGACAATGCCAGCTTTTACACCTAAAATACGGAAGGTATTCGTGGTGCCAGTATTACCACTACCGTGTTGACGAAGATTGACTTGGTAAAAATATTTACCAATCCAAAGTCCAGTTTGGATAGAGCCTAACAGATAGGCAATGATAATCATAATTATAATATTCATACCCTTATTATAACATAAGCATAAAAGTCTTTTTGCTATTTTTAAAAAAATAATTTTGCAAAAACAGCAAAAAACTTGTAATATAAAAAAGATGAAAAAATTTGGAGGTCACTTTGGCTAAACAAGATATAACAGTGACGAATTATGGCGACGATGCTATTCAAGTCTTAGAAGGATTAGATGCTGTTCGTAAGCGTCCAGGGATGTATATAGGTTCCACAGATGGAACTGGTTTACATCATTTAGTGTGGGAAATTGTAGATAATGCAGTTGATGAAGCTCTATCAGGTTTTGGAAATCGCATTGATGTTATTATTAACAAAGATGGGAGTATAACTGTTACAGACCATGGACGCGGTATGCCAACTGGAATGCATGCTATGGGAAAACCTACTGTTGAAGTCATCTTCACGGTGCTTCATGCAGGTGGAAAATTTGGACAAGGTGGTTATAAAACATCAGGTGGTCTCCATGGTGTTGGATCATCTGTAGTTAATGCTTTGTCTTCTTGGTTAGAAGTTGAAATCATTCGCGACGGAGCTATTTACAGACAACGTTTTGAAAATGGTGGTAAGCCCGTTACAACCCTGAAAAAAATCGGCACGGCACCAAAATCAAAATCTGGGACATCTGTCAGCTTTATGCCAGATCAGTCAGTATTTTCAACGATAGATTTTAAGTTTAATACAATTGCAGAGCGCTTAAAGGAATCTGCCTTTCTCTTAAAAAATGTTACTTTAACCTTAACAGATAATCGTTCAGAAGAAGCAGAGCATCTAGAATTTCATTATGAAAACGGTGTTCAAGATTTTGTAGAGTATTTAAATGAAGATAAAGAAACGTTGACACCAATCATGTTTTTCGAAGGTGAAGAACAAGAATTTCATATCGAAGTTGCTTTGCAGTATAATGATGGTTTTTCAGATAATATTCTTTCTTTTGTCAATAATGTTCGTACTAAAGATGGTGGAACACATGAAACTGGCTTGAAATCAGCTATTACAAAGTCTATGAATGACTATGCACGTAAAACAGGACTTCTTAAAGAAAAAGATAAAAACCTTGAAGGTTCTGATTATCGTGAGGGGCTATCAGCCATTTTATCTATTCTTGTACCTGAGGAGCACTTGCAATTTGAAGGCCAAACTAAAGATAAACTAGGAAGTCCCTTAGCACGACCAATTGTTGATGGTATTGTTTCTGAAAAGTTAACTTACTTTCTTATGGAAAATGGAGATTTAGCATCTAATTTAATCCGTAAGGCAATAAAAGCACGTGATGCGCGTGAAGCTGCACGTAAAGCTCGTGATGAAAGTAGAAATGGGAAAAAGTCGAAAAAAGATAAAGGTCTACTTTCTGGAAAATTAACCCCTGCACAATCAAAAAATGCTAAGAAAAATGAACTCTATTTAGTCGAAGGAGACTCTGCAGGTGGCTCTGCTAAGCAAGGTCGTGATAGAAAGTTTCAAGCTATTTTACCGTTGCGAGGAAAAGTATTGAATACAGCTAAGGCAAAGATGGCTGATATTATAAAAAACGAAGAAATTAATACAATGATCCATACCATTGGTGCAGGTGTTGGTCCTGATTTTAATATTGACGATATTAATTATGATAAAGTTATCATTATGACCGATGCTGATACTGACGGAGCTCATATTCAGACACTATTATTAACTTTCTTTTATCGCTATATGAGACCTCTTGTTGAAGAGGGACATGTCTATATTGCTTTGCCACCTTTGTATAAAATGTCAAAAGGAAAAGGTAAGAAAGAAATTGTTGAGTATGCTTGGACGGATATAGAGTTAGAAGAATTACGACAAAAATTTGGTAAAGGCTCACTATTACAACGATATAAAGGGCTTGGGGAAATGAATGCCGATCAATTGTGGGAAACCACTATGAACCCTGAGACAAGGACATTAATTCGTGTAACAATTGAAGATTTAGCAAGAGCAGAACGTCGAGTTAATGTCTTGATGGGTGATAAAGTTCCTCCAAGACGCCAATGGATTGAAGATAATGTCAAGTTTACTTTAGAAGAGAATACAGTATTTTAATAAAGAGTCTTGGTTATTCATGTTTTATAGTGTACAAGTAATATTGTATGCGTTAGACAAGAGAGCCAATCATTCATTTCAAATAAGTGGAAAAATAATACTAAGCCACTCCAACTAGGAGAAAATTAAAAATATGTCTAATATTCAAAATATGTCCCTTGAGGACATTATGGGAGAGCGTTTTGGGCGCTATTCTAAGTATATCATTCAAGAACGGGCGTTGCCGGATATTCGTGATGGCTTAAAACCTGTTCAACGTCGAATCCTTTATTCAATGAATAAAGATGGTAATACTTTTGAAAAGGGATTTCGCAAATCTGCAAAATCAGTCGGTAATGTTATGGGGAATTTCCATCCTCATGGGGATTCCTCTATCTATGACGCGATGGTTCGTATGTCTCAAGATTGGAAAAATCGTGAGACATTGATTGAAATGCACGGAAATAATGGTTCTATGGATGGAGATCCTGCGGCGGCTATGCGTTATACGGAAGCCCGTCTATCAGAAATTGCTGGTTATCTTCTTCAAGATATTGATAAGAATACCGTACCCTTTGCCTGGAATTTCGATGATACAGAGAAAGAACCAACTGTTTTACCAGCTGCCTTTCCCAATCTTTTAGTCAACGGAGCAACAGGAATATCTGCAGGCTATGCAACAGATATTCCACCACATAATTTAGCAGAAGTCATTGATGCTGTCGTGTACATGATTGATCACCCTAAAGCTAAATTAGATAAATTAATGGAATTTCTACCTGGTCCAGATTTTCCAACTGGCGCTATCATTCAAGGAAAAGATGAAATTCGTAAGGCATATGAGACTGGTAAGGGGAGAGTAGCGGTTCGCTCGCGAACTGCTATTGAAACCTTAAAAGGTGGTAAGAAACAAATTATTGTTACTGAAATTCCTTATGAAGTTAATAAGTCAGTTTTAGTAAAACGAATCGATGATGTTCGTGTTAATAATAAAGTTCCAGGAATAGCAGAGGTGCGTGATGAGTCTGATAGAGATGGTCTTCGTATCGCTATTGAGCTCAAAAAAGAAGCCGATGAAACAATTGTCTTAAATTATCTTTTTAAATATACAGACCTACAAGTGAATTATAATTTCAATATGGTTGCTATTGATGACTACACCCCTAAGCAGGTGGGTCTATCAAGAATATTAACTAGCTATATCGCTCACCGAAGAGAAATTATTATTGCTCGTTCAAAATTTGATAAAGAAAAAGCCGAAAAACGTCTCCATATTGTTGAGGGACTGATTAGGGTTCTTTCTATTTTGGATGAAGTGATTGCATTAATTCGTGCTTCTGAGAATAAAGCTGATGCGAAAGAGAATTTGAAGGTCAGCTATGAGTTTTCAGAAGCCCAAGCAGAGGCTATCGTCACATTGCAATTATATCGTCTCACAAATACTGATATTGTGACGTTGAGAGAAGAAGAAGAAGAACTTCGTCAACAAATCACAATGCTTAAGGCAATTATTAGTGATGAACGTACGATGTATAACGTAATGAAACGTGAGTTACGTGAGGTCAAAAAGAAATTTGCCAATACTAGACGTTCTGAACTTCAAGAATTAGCTGAAACTATTGAAATCGATACTGCAAGTTTAATTATCGAAGAGGACACATACGTCAGTGTTACTAGAGGCGGATATGTAAAACGCACCAGTCCTCGCTCTTTCAATGCATCAACTGTTGATGAACTTGGTAAGCGAGAAGATGACGAATTGATATTTGTGAGCAATGCAAAGACTACCCAACATTTATTGATGTTTACTAACCTTGGTAATCTTGCTTATCGTCCAGTTCATGAATTAGCTGATATTCGATGGAAAGACGTTGGTGAACATTTATCACAAAATCTTGTTAACTTTGCTTCAAATGAAGAAATTATTTATGCTGAATTAGTAGATGATTTTACTAAAGAAACTTATTTTGCTGTCACTAGCTTAGGGCAAATAAAGCGTTTTGAACGTCAAGAAATCAGTCCATGGCGGACATATAAGTCAAAAACAGCTAAATATGCTAAGTTAAAAAATGTAGATGATTACGTTGTGACTGTTGCTCCTATCCAATTAGAGGATGTTATACTTGTCACTTATAATGGTTATGCGTTGAGATTTAGTATAAATGATGTACCAGTCGTTGGTAGTAAAGCCGCAGGTGTAAAAGCGATGAATTTAAAAGATAGTGATCACATCGTATCTGCATTTATAGCTAACACCACAAGTTTATATTTATTAACTCATAGAGGAAGTCTTAAACGAATGGCCATTGATGTTATCCCCACAACTAGTCGTGCTAATCGAGGACTTCAAGTTCTTCGTGAATTGAAATCCAAACCGCATCGCGTTTTTAAAGCAGGACCTGTATATTTAGAGGATTCATCTTTTGAATTTGATTTATTTAGTTCAGTATCGAATCATGAAGGAGATACTTTCGTACTTGAGATTATGTCTAAAACAGGAAAAGTTTACGATGTTGATTTAAGTCAATGGAGTTTTTCTGAACGTACAAGTAATGGCTCTTTTGTATCTGATAAGATTTCTGACGAAGAAGTATTCTCAGTTAAAATTAAGTAAAACACATTTGTGTTTTTACTAGTTTGGTAATTTATCTGAATTTTACAAATAATATTGAAAAAATAATGATAATAGCGTACAATAGTTAGAAACCCAAAGAAAGAGGTACCTTATGACAGTAAATTTAGATTGGGATAATTTAGGTTTTGCTTACAGAAAATTACCATTCCGATACATTTCGCATTTTAAAGATGGGAAATGGGATGATGGCAAGTTGACAGATGATGCAACGCTACATATTTCAGAAAGTTCTCCTGCCCTCCACTATGGGCAACAAGCTTTTGAAGGATTGAAAGCTTATAGAACTAAAGATGGCTCTATTCAGTTATTTCGTCCAGATCAAAATGCAGAACGACTTCAAAGAACAGCAGATCGTCTTTTAATGCCACATGTTCCGACAGACAAATTTATTGCAGCGGTTAAATCTGTTGTACGCGCTAATGAGGAGTTTGTTCCACCGTATGGTACAGGGGCAACATTATACATTCGTCCCTTATTAATTGGTGTGGGAGATATTATTGGAGTTAAACCTGCTGAAGAATATATTTTTACGGTATTTGCAATGCCAGTAGGTAGTTATTTTAAAGGTGGTTTAACACCAACTAACTTTATTGTTTCCAAAGAATATGATAGAGCAGCACCGAATGGTACAGGAGCTGCAAAAGTTGGTGGTAACTATGCTGCTAGTCTTCTTCCTGGGAAATACGCTCATGAGAAACAATTTTCAGATGTTATCTATCTTGATCCAGCGACACATACTAAAATTGAAGAGGTTGGAGCAGCTAATTTCTTTGGAATTACTAAAGATAATCAGTTTATCACCCCTTTGAGTCCTTCAATTTTACCTTCAATTACTAAATATTCATTGCTTTACCTTGCTAAAGAAAGGTTTGGTATGGAAGCGATTGAAGGAGATGTCTTTGTCGACGAATTAGATAAATTTACAGAAGCTGGCGCATGTGGTACAGCCGCAGTTATTTCACCAATTGGAGGAATTCAAAACGGAGATGACTTCCATGTCTTCTACAGTGAGACAGAAGTTGGTCCAGCGACACGTAAACTATATGATGAGTTAGTAGGGATCCAGTTTGGTGATGTTGAAGCACCAGAAGGGTGGATTTATAAAGTAGATTAAGTCTATACTAAAAGCTTGCTCTTGCAAGCTTTTAGTATTTTGTGTACAATAAAAAACAATAAAAGAGATATTGGAGTTAATAGTGAGTAAAAAAGATAAGAAAATTGAAATTCAAATTTCAGACGCTCAAGTAACAGTTAATGGAACTAAGGTTGATGGATACCAACTCGTTATTGGAAAAAAAATTGTAGGTCAAATTGCAGAGCTAGATTCTAAATTTGCTGTGATTAAAGGTGAGCAAGTGAGTGGATTCTATAAAAATTTAGATCAAGCTATGGGAAATATTATTGAAGAATATAATCTTAATCGCTAATATTTATTTAAAAAGCTTGCGTGCTAACAACATCTGTGGTAGAATAGTCAGTGTTGTTACGGAAAGATAGCGAAGAGGCTAAACGCGGCGGACTGTAAATCCGCTCCTTCGGGTTCGGGGGTTCGAATCCCTCTCTTTCCATTATTTGGGGTATAGCCAAGCGGTAAGGCAAGGGACTTTGACTCCCTCATGCGTTGGTTCGAATCCAGCTACCCCAGTCAAAGGTATCAAACTTTTGTTTGACACCGTCAAAGAGATATTTGTTGTCCTTGCGGGTTACCTTGAGAAAATATATTGTTATCAAAAGCTAGCTCGGCTAGCTTTTGTTGGAGGATTTTTTAGAATGAATGAATTTGAAGATTTGCTAAACAGTGTTAGCGAAGTGAATCCTGGTGACGTTGTCACTGCGGAAGTTTTAACAGTTGATAACGGTCAAGCAAACGTTGTTATCGATGGTACTGGTGTTGAAGGTGTCTTGACACTTCGTGAATTGACTAACGATCGTGATGCTGATATCAATGATTTTGTTAAAGCTGGCGACACAGTTGAAGTACTTGTTCTTCGTCAAGTTGTAGGTAAAGATACTGATACAGTAACTTTCCTTGTATCTAAAAAACGCTTGGAAGCTCGTAAAGCATGGGACAAACTTGTTGGTCGTGAAGGTGAAGTTGTTACTGTTAAAGGTACACGTGCTGTTAAAGGCGGACTTTCAGTTGAATTTGAAGGACTTCGTGGTTTCATCCCAGCTTCAATGATTGATACTCGTTTTGTACGTAACACTGAAAAATTTGTTGGACAAGAATTTGATGCTAAAATCAAAGAAGTTGATGCAGCAGAAAATCGCTTCATCCTTTCACGTCGTGAAGTTGTTGAAGAATCAGCAGCAGCTGCACGTAAAGAAGTTTTCTCAAACATTGAAGTAGGTTCAGTTGTAACTGGTAAAGTTGCTCGTTTAACAAGCTTTGGTGCTTTCATTGACCTTGGTGGTGTTGATGGACTTGTACACGTAACTGAATTATCACATGAGCGCAATGTTTCACCTAAATCAGTTGTAACTGTTGGTGAAGAAGTTGAAGTTAAAGTACTTTCAATTGATGAAGAAGCTGGTCGTGTATCACTTTCACTTAAAGCAACTACACCTGGCCCATGGGATGGTGTTGAACAAAAACTTGCTGCTGGTGATGTTATTGAAGGTAAAGTAAAACGCTTGACTGACTTTGGTGCTTTTGTTGAAGTGTTACCTGGCATTGATGGACTTGTACACATTTCACAAATTTCACACAAACGTGTTGAAAATCCTAAAGACGTATTATCTGCAGGACAAGAAGTTACTGTTAAAGTTCTTGAAGTTAATTCAGATGCAGAACGTGTATCACTTTCAATGAAAGCTCTTGAAGAGCGTCCAGCGCAAGCAGAAGGTGAAAAAGAAGAAAAACGTCAATCACGTCCACGTCGTCCACGTCGTCAAGAAAAACGCGACTATGAGCTTCCAGAAACACAAACTGGATTCTCTATGGCTGACTTATTCGGTGATATTGAATTATAATAATTAAAAGACTTGCTAAAGCAAGTCTTTTTGTTTTTGTTGATAAAGTATGCTATAATATAACATGTACTACCATCTTTAGTGTAATGGATATCACACAAGATTCCGGTTCTTGGGATAGGGGTTCGATTCCCTTAAGATGGATAATAGATGCTCCATAAAGCTTTATGTTATAGGCTTTATATTAGTTTATCTCCAACCTTGCCTCACAAACTGATTCTCCTCATTTCTGATAAGTAAAACTAGGGTTGACAAATAAGGGAGAATCAGTTTGAAATCTGTGTAAGTTAGTATCATAATTAGTTAGTATGACCATTAAGGGGCTAAGTTAAGATACTAAGATTAAACTATTGTGTAATAAAATATTTCTAATAAGTAATTAAGGTATTAATAAAAAGGCGTTAATGCCTTTTTATTTTAAACCATGCTGTTGTTTGTTAGTGAGTTTATCATTTTCAAATGTAAGGTTAATTCCTGGATCACTATCTGACGACTGAATGCCACTAATCCATGCAGCCTGTAGTTCCTCTTTATCTGAAGAAACTGCTTGAGAAATATCATCAGGTTCTCCTAGAAGTTCTTTTACTTTATTGTATGACATGCCATTTTTTAAACTATTATAATCTTTTGTTGTGATGTTGGCATCTCGAATAAACTTAAAATTACTAATTGAACGAACAATGCTACTATCGTTTAATAATTGTATAGTGATGGAGATATCATCGACATTCCAACGATAGCCTTTAAGAGTGACATTTCCCGCTGGTGTATCAAATTTTTCATTTGGTTCGCCACCAAATAATTGTTTTAATTCAGCGAGACTAGTGCCTCCTTTAAAGTTATTTGCTTTAACCCCTAACTTTACTTTATTAAATTTCAAACGTAATTCTTCGTGGTCAGCTTTGATATTTTTATGTTGTGATACATTTGATTTTGAAGTAGAGGTTTGCTGAGTATTTGAAGAAGAGCATGCTGTTAAACCCAAAAATGAGAGACAGATAATCGTTCCAACAGTTATTTTTTTTAACGGTATCATAATTATTTATCCTAAATTCTATTTTTTAATATTATAACATAATTATTTTGGGTTTACTTTCCTTATCCTCATTTCAATATTAAGCCTGCAACTAAAGGACTGACAATAACATAGCAAATTCCTGTGATACCAATTGCTAGTCCAGCCATGGCGCCTTGAACTTGGCCATATTTTAAGGCTTGTCCAGTTCCTATAGCATGCCCAGTTCCTCCTAGCGCGAGCCCTATAGCAACAGGATCTTCTATCCTTAATAATTTTAGAAAAATAGGACCCAAAACGCTTGTTAAGATGCCTGTAATAACAACTACGACCAGAGTGATAGTAGCTAATCCACCTGCTTTACTTGTAATTCCAACGGCCATAGCTGTAGTTACGGACTTTGGGAAAAGTGAGATTACTAAGAAATATTTCATACCAAAAAACTTAGCAACTATTGCGGTAAAAACTGTGTTGATAACAGAAGCTAAGATGATGCTAATGCTAATACTTTTAATGTGATGCTTCATTAAATGAAAGGTTCTATAGAGAGGAATAGCCAATACAACCGTTGAAGGCGTAATTAACATCGTTAGAAATGAACCGCCATTGTAGTAATCTTTATAGGAGATATGTGTTAATTTTAAAAAAGCAATTAATAAAATAGTCGCCAAAAGAAGTGGAGTTGTTGCAGGGGAAGGATATTTTCTAAAAATCCTTATGCCAATGTAATACGCCCATACGGTTAACATAATACCAAAGATAGGGTTATTCGTTAAAGTTGCCATTTTTACCTCCAATTTCTGGATAATCTCCTTCATATCTCTTTTTGATCCATTGGGATACCAGTCCAATAGTTAGAATATTGAGAAATAGCGCTCCTAAGATAATGATAGCTATCCCAAAAAGATAGGGCTTTATGTCTTGAAAGTGCTCCATCAGTCCAACTGCTGGTGGTAAAAATAAAATGGTCATATTTGCTAATAGAAAATTCCCCACGGCATCAATATGCCTGAGCCTGATGATTTTGTATTTTAACGCTAGGAATAGTAATATTAATCCAATAATACTACCTGGTACAGGTAAGTTGAATATAGTAGATAGAACCTCACCAGCGAATGAAAAGGTTAAAATAACCATTAATTGAACGTATAATTTCATGAAAAACTCCTTCCATTATAGTCTACTACTCTGAAAGTAATTTTCAAGGCTATGAAACGTTTACATAAAAACAAATTAAAAAGACCGAGATCCTTCTCAATCTTTTTAATTTATTTTTGTAAGCTATTTTTATCAAGAGTAACTGATTAAATAGTATATTAATCAAGGGAAGTGATTTGATATCGTCTCGTTTTATACGGACTTGACTTGGCAGTTATTTGATGGTAGATTAAGAACCATTTTTCATTACGGCGCCAAATACTAGTATGTCGTTTACCTTCCAATTCATAAGACACAAGTTTTGTTTTTTGACTAATTGATTTTACATTGAAATATTTAAAGTTGCTTGCCAATGAATGATTTGTAGCATTAGTAAGCATGTCAGAAGTGATAATATTTCCCTTTTCATTAATCATATAAAAGTCAGGGCTAATAAAGGTCTCATAACCGGGAATTTTTGCTAGGATGATTTTTTCATTTTTGTATAATTTTTGGTAAACATTATCGAAAATTTCGTCTTCTGGAATAGAAGCGGGTTCTACATGAATATCTATGTCATATACAGAAAATTTATCACTGAGTAGTTTTTCCACTCTTTCGGTAATGGCATGACTTTCAAAGACTGAGAGATCAGGGTTCATTTCGAGAACAATATCAAGGTAAATATTACTACCGTAAGTACGTCCACGTTGAGATTTTACAGCGGATATTTTAGGAATTGTTAATATAGCTTTTTCGTATTGTTTTAATTGATAATCATCGAAACCATCCGATAAGCTGAAAGCAGATTCTATAAAAATATCATAAGCTGTTTTAAGAATAAAATAAGTAATAATGATAGCAGCTAAACGATCAATAATAGGAAAATTTAGAGAAGCCGCAATGATAGCAATAGATGTGCCGATAGATGTCACAGCATCAGAAAGGTTATCTTTAGAAGCTGCAACCAGAGCGCTAGACTTTACTCTTTGAGATAATTGTTTATTATAGAAATAAACGCCAAGCATAACAAGAGCAGATATAGCACCTACTATAGCACCTAGAGGATCAATGTTAGTATCAGTATTATTAATAATCTTAGTGACAGTTTGAATAAAAACTTGAATACCTACAACAAACATGATAAAAGAGGTGATCAGGCTTGCTAAATCTTCAATTTTCCAGTGACCAAAACGATGGTTTGAGTCGGCTGGTTGACTAGCCAAGTGTAAACCAATTAAGAGTGCTACATTTCCTAAGATATCAGATAAGTTATTAAATCCATCTGCTACAAGTGAAGTAGCATCAAACCAATAACCTGTAGCTAATTTAGCGACTGCCAGTGTTATATAGGCAATGATACTAATAATAGGCCCTCTTTTTGCAAGTTGTAAGTTTTCAGTAGAAGTTGCCATTTCCTAATTTCCTTTCATCTACACATTATATCACTTAGGAGCAGACTATAAAACTAGTAAGTTCAAGGCTTAGTGATATTTTTAGTCTCTGAAAAATATTTCTGTGTTTCTTTAACAATAATTGGTGACAAAACTAGGAGAGCTATTAGATTTGGTAAAGCCATTAAACCATTAACGATATCAGCGATAACCCAAATAAGATCGAGCTGTAAGAAACCACCTAAGCCAACCATAATGACAAAAATAATACGATAAGCGTTAATAAATTTAGTCCCAAATAGATATTCAAAGCAACGCTCTCCGTAGTAGCTCCATCCTAAAATAGTAGTAAAAGCAAATAAGACAAGGCAGAAGGTTAGAGCAAAACTACCTAGTGAGCCAAATACGGTATTAAAAGATGCTTGTGTTAATGGAGCACCCTGTAAATCAAATTCTAGCCATTTTCCTGTAACTAAAATTGCAATCCCTGTCAAAGTACAAATAACAATAGTGTCAATGAAGGTTCCTGTCATTGAAATAAGCCCTTGTTCAACAGGTTCTTTTGTTTTAGCTGCTGCTGCAGCTATTGGAGCAGAACCCAATCCAGATTCATTTGAGAAAACTCCTCTAGCAATTCCCTTTTGAATTGCTTCTTTAACGATAGCTCCAGAAAAACCACCAATGGCTGCTGTCCCAGAAAAAGCACCGCTAAAGATGAGTTGGAAAGTATGTGGAATCTTATTGTAATTAACTGCAATAATAATCAGTGTTGCTAAAATATAGCTTATAGCCATAAAAGGCACTATTTTTTCTGAAACTTTTGAAATAGATTTTATACCTCCAAATATAATAAATAATACTATAACAGCAAGAATGAGGCTGGTAAATCTAGTTGATATTTTGAAAGTATGCTCAAGAGAAGAGGCAATTGCATTGACTTGAGTGAATGTCCCTATTCCTAAAAGAGCTACTAAGATACCTGCTGCAGAAAAAAAGACTGCTAATGGTTTCCATTTTTGTCCCATTCCATTGACAATGTAGTACATTGGTCCTCCAGAAATTTCTCCATTAGTATCTTTTGTGCGATATTTGATAGCTAATAATCCTTCTGCGTATTTTGTTGCCATTCCAAAAAAGGCGGCTACCCACATCCAAAACAAAGCTCCTGGTCCTCCAGATTTAATAGCCGTAGCCACACCAACGATATTACCTGTCCCTACCGTTGCAGCAAGAGCAGTTGCAAGAGCAGCATAACTTGAAATATCCCCTTGTCCGTTATCTTCTCGGAAAATCAATTTGAAAGCTCTAGAAAGTTGTCTCAATTGAACAAAACCTAAGCGAAATGATAGGTAAATACCTGTTCCGACTAATAAAGCAAGTAAAGGTGGACCCCAAACGAAGCTATTGATATGAGTAAAAAGTGTTAGCATATGTTCTCCTTTGATACATGACATACCTATGGATTCTGTAATGAAACGAAAAAAGTTATCTCTAAAAGAGATAACTTCTGAAAGATGCTAGCTAAAAAGCGCACAAATAAAGGTAGTAGTAAACTTAATAAGCTTACTACTCATTATTAATATTGGCTTTTAGCTTCTGTCCTTTTGCCTGAGAGATTGGAGGAGTTGTTTTACTCTTCTTGCCCCTTCGGCGCCTAGAGCACATCTTGGTGTCAATACAAAGATGTTGCTACTTATAGGTCTCTCCAGAAGTCCGTCTGTCAATCAGTCCTGTCTTAAGACACCTGAGAGTGTAATTCCTTCGGCGAAAGTCTAACTTTCTTCTCCTGAATGACGTCATTCGGTATATTTTATTATGTTAACTATCATAATGAAAAAGCATAGTTTTGTCAATATAGTTTCAAAAAAGTCTTGTTTTCTAAAATGTCTTATGCTATAATTCTTTCAGCGTAGGTTTTTAAACTCATCCCGTGAGGTGAGAAAAACATCAGGAAAAAATAAAGCCTATGACTATATTGCTATAGAAAGTGGGCTTTTTTGTATGCCCAAGAGGACTAGTTTAGATATGACTTTAAATGCTAAAGGTGAAAGTAATCAAATTCTAGTAGATAAGGAGGTACATTCTACTAACTTATTACTAGATATCGATGAAAAACCAGAATTATTTCAAGGTTTGTTGTTAAGTTTTCAACATGTTTTTGCCATGTTTGGAGCTACGATATTAGTTCCGCTTATTTTAGGGATGCCTGTATCAGTGGCTTTATTTGCTTCTGGTTGCGGAACGCTCATTTATCAAGTTGCGACAAAATTTAAAGTCCCTGTTTACCTAGGCTCATCATTTGCTTATATTACAGCTATGGCATTAGCCATGAAACAAATGCATGGCGATATTTCGGCTGCTCAAACAGGTATTCTTTTTGTAGGTCTAATCTATGTCGTTGTGGCGACGGTTATTAAGTTCGTAGGAAATTCATGGGTTGATAAGATTTTGCCACCAATAATCATTGGACCTATGATTATTGTTATTGGTTTAGGTTTGGCAAACTCTGCTGTAACTAATGCAGGTTTTGTCGCTAAAGGTGATTGGCGTAAAATGCTAGTTGCTGTTGTTACATTCTTGATTGCAGCTTTTATCAATACTAAAGGGAAAGGTTTTATCAAGATTATTCCATTTTTATTTGCAATTATTGGAGGTTATATTTTATCAATCATTCTTGGCTTGGTAGATTTATCTCCAGTTGAAAAAGCTGACTGGTTTGAATTACCAAAATTCTATTTACCGTTTAAGACAGGTTTATTTCACAGTTATAAACTTTACTTTGGACCAGAAATGCTTGCAATTCTTCCAATCTCAATTGTAACGATTGCTGAAAATATCGGTGATCATACAGTTTTAGGTCAGATTTGTGGGCGTAACTTTCTAAAAAAACCAGGTTTAAATCGTCTTTTAATTGGAGATGGTTTAGCAACCGCATTTTCTGCTCTTATAGGAGGGCCAGCTGAAACTACTTATGGTGAAAATACAGGTGTTATTGGCATGACGCGTATAGCTTCTGTAACGGTTATTCGTAATGCAGCTTTTATTGCAATCGCTTTTTCATTCTTTGGTAAATTTACAGCTTTGATCTCTACAATTCCTAGTGCAGTACTTGGTGGAATGGCTATATTACTTTATGGTGTTATTGCAAGTAATGGATTAAAAGTGTTGATTGAAAATCGTGTCAATTTTGCTGAGGTTCGTAATCTGATTATTGCCAGTTCCATGTTAGTTTTAGGCCTCGGTGGAGCAGTCCTTGATCTAGGTGCTCTAACTTTATCAGGAACAGCATTAAGTGCTATAGTGGGTATTATATTAAATTTAATATTGCCAAAAGAAAGCATGAAATCATAACAAAAGAGCTCAGAGTATCTGAGCTCTTTTGTTATGATAGATCAGTTAAAAACTTTAAAATAAAAACGTTTACAGTTATGGTTTCCTTATTTTCTGCTATAATGGTCATAGAAAAAGTGAGGTTATAGTAGAATGAAATTCAATTTAGAACAAGTAAAAGTATTTGAGAATTACGAAATTGAAAACTGGGAAGAAGGTCAAGTTACCTTAACAACGAAGGTCGTTGACTCTTCGCTCAACTATTATGGTAATGCTCATGGTGGTTATTTGTTTACACTGTGTGATCAAGTCAGTGGTTTAGTTGCTATTTCAACAGGATATGAAGCGGTAACTCTACAATCAAATATCAACTATTTGAGGGCAGGCCGATTAGATGATCTGCTTACTGTCATCGGTACTTGTGTTCATAATGGTCGTACTACAAAAGTCGTTGATGTTCACATTAAAAATCAGAAAGACGAAATGGTTACAACTGCTATTTTTACAATGTTTGTAACTGGAGAGAGAAAAGAGAAGTAAAAAAGGTAGGAGTTAGACAGCGTCTGTTTAACTCCTTTTTCTATTGGGAAAAAGATGAAAAAATGATATACTAGAGAGGCAATTTTGACAAAATTAGGAGTAGAAATGAATCCTTTAATAATTGGAATGAATGATAAACAAGCAGAAGCGGTACAAACGACAGACGGACCGCTTTTGATTATGGCAGGAGCTGGCTCTGGAAAAACACGTGTTCTGACTCATCGTATTGCTTATTTAATAGATGAAAAATATGTTAATCCTTGGAATATTTTAGCGATTACTTTTACTAATAAAGCAGCGCGTGAAATGCGTGAACGTGCTATCGCCTTGAATCCAGCTACCCAAGATACTTTGATTGCAACTTTTCATAGTATGTGTGTTCGTATTTTACGTCGTGAAGCTGATTATATTGGATATAATCGTAACTTTACAATCGTTGATCCAGGTGAGCAGCGTACTTTAATGAAGCGAATCATTAAGCAATTAAATTTGGACACAAAAAAGTGGAATGAACGTTCAATTTTAGGTACAATCTCTAATGCTAAAAATGACCTTCTTGATGAAATTGCATATGAGAAGCAAGCCGGAGATATGTATACACAGGTAATTGCTAAATGCTATAAAGCTTATCAAGAGGAATTACGTAGAAGTGAGGCCATGGATTTCGATGACTTGATTATGATGACACTTCGATTATTTGATCAGAATAAAGATGTTTTGGCCTATTACCAACAGAGGTATCAATATATCCATGTAGACGAGTATCAAGATACTAACCACGCTCAATACCAATTAGTTAAGTTATTAGCTTCGCGTTTCAAAAATATTTGTGTTGTTGGTGATGCCGATCAATCCATTTATGGATGGCGTGGAGCTGATATGCAAAATATTCTTGATTTTGAAAAGGACTATCCGCAAGCCAAAGTTGTATTATTAGAAGAAAATTATCGATCAACTAAGAAAATACTTCAAGCTGCTAATAATGTGATCAATCATAATAAAAATCGCCGTCCTAAAAAATTATGGACTCAAAATGATGAAGGTGAGCAAATTGTATATCATAGAGCTAACAACGAGCAAGAAGAAGCCGTTTTTGTAGCGTCAACTATTGATAACATCGTTCGAGAACAAGGAAAAAATTTCAAAGATTTTGCCGTTCTTTATCGTACGAATGCGCAATCTCGTACTATTGAGGAAGCACTTTTAAAATCCAATATTCCATATACAATGGTTGGTGGAACAAAATTCTATAGTCGTAAAGAAATTCGAGATGTTATTGCTTATCTCAATATCCTTGCAAATACTTCTGATAATATTTCTTTTGAGCGGATTGTAAATGAACCTAAAAGAGGGGTGGGGCCAGGAACTTTAGAAAAAATACGGTCATTTGCCTATGAACAGAACATGTCTCTTCTTGATTCCTCTTCAAATGTCATGATATCGCCCTTAAAAGGGAAGGCTGCTCAAGCTGTTTGGGATTTAGCTAATCTGATTTTGACTCTACGTAGTAAGCTAGATAGTTTAACTGTAACGGAGATTACAGAAAACCTACTGGATAAGACAGGATATCTAGAAGCACTTCAAGTTCAAAATACATTAGAAAGTCAAGCGCGTATTGAAAATATTGAAGAATTCTTATCAGTGACTAAAAATTTTGACGATAACCCAGAGATTACAGTAGAGGGTGAAACTGGTTTAGATCGTCTATCGCGTTTTTTAAATGATTTAGCTTTAATAGCAGATACTGATGATAGCGCCACTGAAACGGCTGAAGTCACTTTAATGACATTACATGCTGCCAAGGGTCTAGAATTTCCAGTTGTTTTCTTAATCGGTATGGAAGAAGGAGTATTTCCTTTATCGCGTGCAATAGAGGATGCTGATGAATTAGAAGAAGAGCGTCGTTTAGCTTATGTCGGGATTACGAGAGCAGAACAAATACTTTTCCTTACCAATGCTAATACCCGTACTTTATTTGGTAAAACTAGTTATAATAGACCAACCCGTTTTATACGTGAGATTGATGATGAACTGATACAATACCAAGGGTTAGCTCGACCAGTTAATTCTTCATTTGGTGTGAAATATTCAAAAGAACAGCCTACACAATTTGGTCAAGGAATGAGTCTTCAACAAGCGCTTCAGGCACGTAAAAGTAATTCACAACCTCAAGTAACTGCCCAACTCCAGGCTCTTAACACGAACAATAGCCATGAGACATCATGGGAGATTGGTGATGTTGCAACTCATAAAAAATGGGGGGACGGTACGGTGCTTGAAGTTTCAGGTAGCGGAAAGACTCAAGAGTTAAAAATAAATTTTCCAGGTATTGGGTTAAAGAAATTATTAGCGAGTGTCGCTCCTATTAGCAAAAAGGAAAACTAACTTTCTTCTATTATATACTTAAATAATCAGAGACTAAGAATTGTATTCTTAGTCTTTTTGCATAATTTGAATAGAAAAAATAAGTTATCATCTGGTTTTTACTTGCTAAGAAGGTTGATATTAAAGCGTTTTTTAAAAGTGACCATACTATTTTAAAAAAGAAGCGTTTCTCTTGCATTCTTTTCTAAAAAGAGTATAATAATAATATCAATTAAATATCAAGTGGTCACTTAAAAATAAAAGCATTTACCAAGCTTTTTACTTGGCAGTCACTCTATAAAGTTGTATAATATTAGTATAGTTAACAACTTAATTAATTGCCGAGTGGTCACTTAAGAAACTCTTGTTATTTAGTTAAGAACAAAATAAGTTTGTACACTGAGATGTACTTAGGAAGAAAGGTATTTATCATGGGTTTAATTTGGTCATTAATCGTTGGTGCTATTATTGGTGCTATTGCAGGAGCAATCACTAACAAGGGTGGTTCAATGGGTTGGATAGCTAACATCTTAGCTGGTTTAGTTGGTTCATTTGTTGGTCAAAGTTTACTAGGAACATGGGGGCCTAAGTTAGCAGATATGGCTTTGATTCCTTCAATCGTAGGTGCGATTATCGTTATCATTGTTACTTCATTTGTATTAGGCAAAAAATCATAACTACATAACTAGTGGAATGATTAGTCAAGAAAGAGAAGGTATTTATCATGAGTTTAATTTGGTCATTAATCGTAGGTGCGATTATCGGTGCTATTGCAGGGGCTGTTACTAACAAAGGTGGCTCAATGGGTTGGATAGCTAACATCTTAGCTGGTTTAGTTGGTTCATTTGTTGGTCAAAGTTTACTAGGAACATGGGGGCCTAAGTTAGCAGATATGGCTTTGATTCCTTCAATCGTAGGTGCGATTATTGTTGTCATTGTTACTTCATTTGTACTAGGTAAAATGAATAACTAGAAAAGGAGTTACCTATGTCAAAAGGACTAAAAAGTTTATATACTTTACTAGGTCTAATCTCCCTTACCCTACTAGGATTTGTAGCTGTTATCAGTAAACAACACATTTATCTACCATCTTTTAATTGGTTAGATTGGGATTTTAATTTGCCATCACCGATTGACGTTGGTATGTATCATTATTTCTTCTGGGGAGCATTAGTGCTGTTTGTAATCGTTTTACTGGCTATATTGGTAGTTCTGTTTTATCCAAGACGATACACAGAGTATAAACTGGCTGATAAAACTGGTAAATTGATGTTAAAAAAATCTGCAATAGAGGGATTTGTTAAAACAGAAGTATTAAAAACTGGTTTGATAAAATCTCCTAGCGTGACAGCTCATTTATATAAGAAAAAAGTAAAAGTTGATGTTAAAGGGCTTTTAACTTCTCGTACAAATGTACCAGAACAACTTGAACATATTCAAAGTGATGTTGAACTTGGCTTAAAAGAATTCTTTGGGTTGGAAAAGAAAATGAACACTAGAGTATTTGTTAAGCAAGTTGAAGAAGAAAATGTTGGGAATGCTAAGACGAATAAAAGTCGTGTAGAATAGGAGTCTAATATGTCAGAATTCGTGAGGAAATACAGATATCCACTAGGAGGTGCAGTTATTGGGCTCGTTTTAGCTGCAATGATTGTAACCATTGGATTCTTTAAAACAATTCTTGCTCTTGTTATCATTGTGCTGGGTGCTTATGCTGGGCTTTATGTGCAAAGAACAGGTATGCTTGACCAATTCTTTAATAAGAGAAAATAAAATTTTTCGTTTATATTTATTCTACATTATTTAAATAAAAGAAAGAGGAACTATTATGACTGAAACTTACATCAAAAACACAACTAACAATTCTGGCACGACAGCTGTTCGTGGAGAATTAACTTTCGAAGATAAAGTGATTGAAAAAATTGTTGGAATTGCGATTGAGCATGTAGATGGTCTTTTGGCTGTAAATGGTGGTTTTTTCTCAAATTTAAAAAATAGCGTTGTAAATTCTGATTCAGTTACAGATGGCGTAAATGTTGAAGTGGGTAAAAAGCAAGTTGCTGTTGATTTGGATATTGTTGCTGAATACCAAAAACATGTTCCAACTATCTTTGCCGATATCAAAAAAGTTGTTGAAGCTGAAGTGAAACGTATGACAGACCTTGAAGTGGTTGAAGTTAATGTTAATGTTGTTGATATTAAAACTCGTGCTCAACATGAAGAAGATTCAGTAACTCTTCAAGATCGTGTAACAAGTGCAGCACAAGCAACAGGTGAATTTGCTTCGAATCAAGTTTCAAACGTTAAAAGTGCCGTAGGTAACGGTGTTGATAAAGTGGAAGACATGAAGTCTGAGCCACGTGTACAATAATTGATTTAAGTATAGTTTAAAGTATTGTTATTAGTAGGAGGCTATTATGTCTGAAGAAAAATTTGATGCAAAAGTTGATAAGGTTTCTGGTTCAGTAAAAGAATCTGTTGGGAAACTTACTGGCGATAAAGAAGTTGAATCTGAAGGTAAAGTCGATAAATTGAAAGGTCATGCAAAAGAAAAACTTGCTGACATTAAAGATACCATTAAGGGTGCTTCAGAGAGCTTTAAGAAAAAGGACTAGAAGGTTTGAGGTCATTTATTTATGGAAAATCAAAAACAAGATATTAAAACTTCAGTAACTTATGAAGAAAAGGTAATTGCTAAAATTGTTGGACATGCTTTAGAATCAGTAGACGGACTCTTGGCTGTGAGTGGAGGTTTCTTCTCTAATCTAAAAAATAGCGTTGTAAATTCTGACTCAGTAACTGATGGTGTAAATGTTGAAGTTGGTACTAAAGAAGTTGCAGTTGATTTAGACATCGTTGTTGAATACGGCAAGGATATCCCAGCTATCGTTGAAAGCATTAAAGCGATTGTCAGTCAAAACGTTGAAGTGATGACCCACCTTAAAGTTGTTGAATTGAACGCAAATGTCGTAGATGTTAAGACTAAAGCTGAACATGAAGCTGACTCAGTGACAGTACAAGATCGTGTATCTGATGCAGCACAAGCAACAGGAAACTTTGCTTCTGAACAAGCTGGCAAAGCTAAAGCAGCAATTTCCTCTGGAGCAGAGAAAACAAAAGAAGCAGTATCAAATGGTACTGAGGCTGCAAAAGAAAAAATCTCAGAAGCTCGTACTAGTGAATCTTAATTCAGTAAACTACTTTTTATGATAAGACACTCGGAGCTGGGAGACCAGCTCCTTTTATATGATATTTACTAAAGACATTAGATATTAACAAAAAAGATATATTTGCAATATTTTGCTAATTGTGGTTTAATATGTATGTTTTTATTAGGATAAGGAGGGGTGGATGGTTTCTGAACAATCTGAAATTGTAACATCTAAATATCAAAAAATAGCAGTAGCGGTTGCACAAAGAATCGCAAATGGAGATTATGAAGTTGGAGAGAAGTTGAAATCTAGAACAACTATTGCTTCAACATTCAACGTATCACCAGAAACAGCACGTAAGGGTCTTAATATTTTAGCAGATTTACAGATTTTAACTTTAAAGCATGGCAGTGGAGCCATTATTCTTTCTAAAGAAAAAGCAATTGAATTCTTAAACCAATATGAAACCTCTCATTCAGTTGCTATTTTGAAAGGTAAAATCCGTGATAATATTAAGGCTCAGCAACAAGAAATGGAAGAGTTAGCTACTTTAGTTGATGATTTTTTGCTTCAAACACGTGCGGTTAGTAAACAATACCCATTAGCACCATATGAAATTATTGTCAGTGAAGATTCTGAACACCTTGGTAAGTCAATAGGAGAATTAAATGTATGGCATCAAACTGGTGCGACTATTGTGGCTATTGAACACGAAGGGAAATTTATTGTTTCTCCGGGGCCTTTCTCAGTTATAGAGCAAGGAGATCATATCTTTTTTGTTGGTGATGAAGATGTTTATGCACGTATGAAAACCTATTTTAACTTAAGGATGGGACTTTGAGAGAATGGATTTTGTCTTTGATATAGATGGAACTCTTTGTTTTGATGGTATGAGTCTATCTAAAGAAATACAAGGAATACTAGAGAGCCCAGATTGATTATGGTCATAGAGTCACTTTTGCTACGGCGCGATCTTATAGAGACACTATAGGTATCCTTGGCGACAAGCTATCTTTATCAAAAATTATTGGTTTAAATGGTGCGACTTTACATGAAAATGGTCACTTAGTGGATAGTTACTATTTACAAAGTGACTTTTTTAGTACTATTATTTCATATTGTCATCGCTATCAGATTCCATATTTTGTTGATGAGGTCTTTAATTACGCTACTTATCAGGCTTCTAAAATTCCCTTTATTGCTTATGTTGATCCTCAAAAAAGGGGAGAGCTTCTAGAAGTTTCTAAAATTGAGAAACCGATAAAAATGGTGTTGTATTTTGGTGATCAGCTGGGAAGGGCAGACCAAATGTTAGCGAAATTAAATCGTTTTGGACTTAGTAGTCACTTTTTCCACGAATTTGAAAAATGTTTGTACATAAATCCCATTGCAGTTGACAAGGGAAAAGCCACTAAGAAATTATTTGGGAATCGTTTTATAGCTTTTGGCAATGATAAAAATGATATTTCTATGTTTGATGCTGCGCATTATAGTGTTCAAGTAGGGGATTTTGATGAACTGACTCCTTACGCTAATTTACGTGTATCAAGAGAATCTGTACATGAAGGAATTACAACGCTTTTTGAAAAATACAAGGGGATTACGTAATGGATTTATTCCTAAGTTTAGAAAGGAAATTTAAAGCTGCAAGTGACAAAGAAGTTTCTAAGCAACAGGAGGCTTATTTACGCCATCATTTTAAGTGCTATGGTATTAAATCACCTGAGCGACGTATGCTCTACAAAGAGCTTATAAAGGCCGCTAAAAGACAAGCAAAAATTGATTGGCAATTGCTTGATAAATGTTGGCAAAGTGACTATCGTGAATATCATCATTTTGTACTTGATTATCTATTAGCTATGAGTCAATTTATTACCTATAATGATTGCTCTAGACTAGAGTTTTACGCTCGTCATCAACAGTGGTGGGATAGTATTGATGTTCTGACTAAGGTTTTTGGGAACTTATCCTTAAAAGATGACAAGGTTATGAATTTACTGTCAGAATGGTCACTTGATCAAGATTTTTGGATGAGGCGACTAGCTATTGAGCATCAACTAGGATTTAAAGAAAAAACAAATACTGATATTTTGTCACTTTTTATTTTAAGAAATACAGGAAGTCAAGAATTTTTTATCAATAAGGCGATTGGCTGGGCGCTTAGGGATTATTCAAAATATAATAAAGTATGGGTAAAGGACTTTATCAGTAATCATTATGATGAGTTGTCGACTTTGAGCATACGCGAAGGAAGTAAGTACCTCTAATTATCAGTTCAATTATTCGAAAAAGAAGAAGCTTCATAGTAAAATAAAGGTAATTGATAAGGAGGTAAACTTATGACAACATTTCTTGGAAATCCTGTTACTTTTACAGGAAAACAGCTACAAGTTGGGGATATTGCAAAAGATTTTTTACTAATAGCTACAGACTTATCTCAAAAATCTTTAAAAGATTTTGAAGGGAAAAAGAAAGTTATTAGCGTTGTTCCTTCTATTGATACAGGTATTTGTTCAAAACAAACACGTACTTTTAATGAGGAATTATCAGAGCTAGATAACACAGTGGTTATTACTGTTTCTATGGACCTTCCATTTGCTCAGAAGCGTTGGTGCAGCGCTGAAGGCCTTGATAACGTGATTTTATTATCAGATTTTTATGATCATTCGTTTGGTCAAGAGTACGCTCTTTTGATGAATGAGTGGCATTTGTTAACGCGTGCAGTTCTTATTTTGGATGAGCATAATAAGGTGACTTACACCGAATACGTTGACAATGTTAATTCAGATGTTGACTACGAAGCGGCGATTAATGCTGCAAAGATATTACCATAAATAATAAGGCTGGAAAATCTTCCAGCCTTATTATTTATATAGACAGTGAGAACAATTAGAGATGAAATGTTGTCATTATTCATCTTTTTCAATATCAACATTGTTTTTAAATATTAGATACATAACTCCATTGTAAGCTACACCGGACATAATACTAGACAAAATAACTTTTAAAGAAAATAGTGATACAATCAGCGGAGTGTTATTGTTAGTTGTTAAACCCAAGATAAGCCACTGGATGACAGTATAAAATATCCCGATTTTGATAAATTTTTGTTTGTTTTTCTTTATTGCTACTGGATAGTCATTTTTTGAGACTTCTAGTGGCGTTATTAAATCATGACTGTTGAGATAAGAGGGAATAACAATTAGAAAAATACAAAAATATAGAAAGAATGTTAAAGCTAGGAGAGTATATGCAGTCTCTGTGGGATATTTACTTACCGTGAACCAGGCGATGATAGAGGATAAAATGTGATAGAGACTAGTGGTTGCAAATAATAGATTTCCAAGGTAATTGATTTTTTGTTCTCTGTATTCATCGAATGGGCCATTAATACCATATAGGGATTTTATTAATTTTATCCCCAAATTTTTCTTTTCTTTCATAATATTCTCCTATCCTTGAACTATTTAATAAAGTTTGAGATTGAAATAATAACACGACCTAACCTCCCGAGTTTTCATAGATTTAGAGAGTCTAATCTGTTATAGATGTCTACTATCCCAAAAAAGAGTATTGAGGTCTGTTTGTAGGCATTCCGCTAGTCTTATACAAAGATCTAGCGAAGGATTGTATTTATTATTTTCAATAAGGTTTATTGTTTGTCTGGCGACACCAACTGATTTTGCTAAAGCTAATTGAGATATGCTAGCTTTAATTCTGTATTCTCTAAGACGATTCACGATTATTAGCTCCTTTAGTAAAGAATTTAAGAAGAATGTCATATATAGATGACATTTTAAGTATATATCATTTTTCGAAGAGTGTCAATTATATGTGACAAATAAATATAAAAAACTTGTTTCCAGTCAAAATGGAAACAAGTTTAATGATTTTAATCAGTATAAGATAATGAGAGATTAACCCTATCGGTTATAACTATTTTTCTAAATAGCTATAGTTGTATTTAGAGTCAGTATTTTCGCAAGCAAATTGTTTGTTTGGATAACAAGCTGCTTGTGGTTTATTACCCAAAAATTCAGTTGAATCTTCTTCAGTATAGATGTTAGGCTGATTTTCAAGTGATCCTGAAGCGCCTGAGTGATAATCCCAATCAACAGGTCTTGCATCATAAGAAATTACGGGAGCGTTCTCTTTAGAATAAGGTGTTTCTGAAAGGTAAACAGTATATTCTTGTTCAGCTGTTTTTTTTCATATTTTGAATAAAATATCTTTCTCCTGATTTTGTAGTTGGGATAAGATTTTCTTCAAAGAGTCTGTTATAGACATTGGAAACAGTTGCCAATGTCTATAACCCGTTAATGTGTGGTTAAATAGCGCTTTTTCAGTTTTGGCATCAACCATTTTAATCGAAATGGTTGATTCTGTACGTGCTAAACTATCTCCATCTCTAGAAACATAATATCTTTCGAAAAAGATATCAGTCTCGGCTTTATTAGATAGGTTTAGTGTGGGTCTATTGTTTTCGATTTGATAGTTAATCAATTCTTCATTTACATCGTAGTTGTAAAGTTTTTTGGTGACTTGAAGATTTTGTTGAACATCTGTACTAATTCTGTATTGGAATTGATAGCCTTGCTTAGTTAAT
The DNA here is from genome assembly GCF_001811765.1 of Streptococcus sp. HMSC076H09. NCBI lineage: Bacteria > Bacillati > Bacillota > Bacilli > Lactobacillales > Streptococcaceae > Streptococcus > Streptococcus sp. HMSC076H09. Next base: position 48,195 of record NZ_KV806598.1, read on the forward strand.
TTACTCCTTAAAAAGGCACTGTAAGCTGAGTTATATAGTTCCTTATCGGTAATGCTATCACCGGTATGTCGAATTCCAAGGTCGATTTCAGCAAAATCAATAGTTTTAAAATCCTCTAAAGTTTTACCTGTAGTTTTATCAACGAACTGTACATAATGTAAAACTGAAATAGGTGTACCCCATTCTACTTTATGGAGCTTTGGAGTTATTGAATTTACCGTACAAGTTACTGGAACGTCAATCCAAAATTTGTTTGGACCGTCTTTAGGTACAGTAACACCGTCGTTATCAATTGCTATTTCTTCTGTCTTGCCATCATCTAATTGACGCTTCAGATAAGCACTTTCCTTAAACTCGATGTTGCTGTATTGAACGTTTTTACTTTCTCCTCCAACACTAGAGTTTAAATTTCGAGCAATATAATCTAGAATTTCTTCTTTACTTAAAGTTTGTCCCATCTTTACATTGACTTCGATATAATGCGGTAAAATGCTATTTCCGTTTTGATCAGTACCTGTAACATTTACAATAATGTGAGGATTTGGGTTTTCTACGTATTGGCGGTCACTAGGACCAGTAATAGCGTGGGCTTTTTCAGTGTAATAAAGACTCATCGATAGTACGAGCGTGCAAACTCCAATCGATAGTATACGTTTAAATGTTTTCCTAGACATTCATAAATCCTTTCGTTTTAAACAATAAATTGTTTAGTTATCCTAAAATAAAGCGGTGAATGATAGGAATTAATCTCTACGACACTAAGTTATACTGATATAAAAATCAATAAATATAGAAATGTATATATTAATTTAAAATCTATATTTATTTTATATTACCATAAAAAAGCGACAAATAATATAATAATTCGGAAAAATATTTAAATATACAAATGAAAACCTTTACTGAGATCAATCATTTTATAATTATTATGTAGTAAAATTAAATGTTTTAGATTATGTCATTTTTACAAATAATAGGTTTTATTAAAATGTATAAAATTACAAACTTTTATATAATTATTTTACTATTTTAATTGAAGGAGTTGTGATATTATGTTATGATTAATGTAGTTTATCATAAGGAGTTTTTATCATGAAAAAGTTTTTAAAAGTTTTTTTAACTGTACTAGTACTGATTCTAATTGTAGGTGCAGGCGGTCTCTATTTCTGGAATAATCATCAGTCACTAGAGGGGAAATGGCGTACAGTTTCTTTAGAGAAGCAAGTTGAGAAAGAAATAGAACAACAACTTGGAAGTCAGGCAGCGGATATGGGGATTAGTGCAGCTGATTTGGTTAAGGGCGCTAATATGCATATGAACGTCAAAAACGATGAGGCAAAGATAACAGTCACTGCTCAAATTGATGAGGTAAAATTCCATCAAGCTATAAAAACTTTTATTGATAAAGCTCTTGAAAAACAATTAAAAGATCAAGGTTTGACTTACAATGATTTAAGTGAAGCAGGTAAAAAGATTTTTGATGAAACAAAAATCACTGACAAACAAATTGACCAACAAATTGATAGAAGTTTCCAAAGTGCTGCACAAGCTGCCGGAGGAAAATATAATACTAATACTGGTGAAATGACATTGCCAGTTATGGATGGTAAAGTACATCGCTTAACAAGTGTTATTAAAGTATCGCACATCAATAAAAAGGCAAATGCGTTCTATGGTAATATTGTGAAAAATGGTGAAAAAACAGCCTATAAAAAAGAGGGCTCAAAATTGATTTTAGGTAATGAAAAATCATATCCATTTATGAAAGTAACTAAATAATTGTGAATTAGTAATGAAAGAGGATCAGAACATATTCTGGTCCTCTTTCAGTTTTCCTGCCACGTTTTAAAGCTTGTGATATAATAGTCAATGTGAGGAGGACTATCATGTTATTTAAGGAAAAAATTCCTGGACTAATATTATGCTTTATTATTGCTATACCATCTTGGTTGCTTGGGCTTTATCTCCCTTTAATAGGAGCACCAGTCTTTGCTATCTTGATTGGAATAATTGTTGGATCCTTTTATCAAAATCGACAATTGTTTAATAAGGGTATTGCTTTTACGTCTAAATATATTTTACAAACAGCAGTTGTCTTATTGGGTTTTGGACTAAACCTCATGCAAGTGATGAAAGTTGGTATATCATCGTTACCCATCATTATTATGACGATTTCCATTTCATTGATTATTGCTTATGTTTTGCAAAAGTTATTTAAGTTAGATAAAACGATTGCTACTTTAATAGGTGTTGGTTCATCTATTTGTGGTGGATCCGCAATTGCAGCGACTGCACCAGTTATTAATGCTAAAGATGATGAAGTAGCACAAGCTATTTCGGTTATTTTTTTATTCAATATCTTAGCGGCTTTAATTTTTCCAACGCTGGGGAATTTTATTGGTCTCTCTGATCACGGTTTTGCATTATTTGCAGGGACTGCTGTCAATGATACCTCGTCAGTTACAGCAACTGCTACTGCATGGGATGCTATCAATCACAGCAATACTTTGGGCGGAGCTACTATTGTTAAATTGACACGAACATTAGCCATCATTCCAATTACGATTGTATTATCTATTTATCATATGAAACAAACGCAGAAAGAACAATCTGTAAGTGTTACTAAGATATTTCCGAAGTTTGTGCTTTATTTTATCTTAGCTTCTTTGCTAACAACGATAGTTGCTTCATTAGGTTTTTCGTTACGTATCTTTGAGCCACTTAAGGTTTTATCTAAATTTTTTATTGTTATGGCAATGGGGGCAATTGGTATAAATACTAATGTCAGCAAACTAATTAAAACTGGAGGAAAATCAATTCTTTTAGGTGCAGCGTGTTGGTTAGGCATTATTATAGTTAGTTTAACAATGCAAGCTATCCTTGGAACTTGGTGATCTTGTCTAAAGCTAAATATTTGTAATCGATTTCATAAATGTTATAATGAGGATATCAAAAGGAGGGAACATTATGGCATATAAAACAATTTATCCGTACACTAACGAAGTATTGCATGAATTCGATAATATCAGTGACAGTGATCTCGAACAGTCATTAGACATAGCGCATGCCCTCTACAAGACATGGCGCAAAGAAGATAATGTTGAAGAACGCCAAAATCAATTGCATAAAGTAGCAGATTTATTACGTAAGGACCGTGATAAGTACGCTGAAGTTATGACTAAAGATATGGGAAAACTTTTCACTGAAGCACAAGGAGAAGTGGACTTGTGTGCAGACATAGCTGACTATTATGCTGATAATGGGCAAAAGTTTTTAAAACCTGTTCCGTTAGAAAGTCCAAATGGAGAGGCTTACTATTTGAAACAAGCTGTCGGTGTTTTACTTGCTGTCGAGCCATGGAATTTCCCATTTTATCAGATTATGCGTGTATTTGCCCCTAACTTTATAGTGGGTAATACTATGCTTTTAAAACATGCTTCTATTTGTCCTGCATCAGCTCAAGCATTTGAGGATTTAGTCCGAGAAGCAGGAGCTCCAGAAGGAGCGTTTAAAAATATTTTTGCTTCGTATGATCAAGTTTCAAACCTTATATCAGATCCTCGTGTTGCAGGTGTGTGTTTAACTGGTTCTGAGCGTGGTGGGGCATCAATAGCAGCTGAGGCTGGTAAAAATTTGAAAAAATCGTCTATGGAATTAGGTGGGAACGATGCTTTTCTTATTTTAGATGATGCTGATTTTGATTTACTTAGTAAAACAATATTCTTTGCGCGTTTATATAATGCAGGTCAAGTATGTACATCTTCAAAACGTTTCATTGTTATGGCTGATAAGTATGACGAATTTGTAAATATGGTAGTTGAGACCTTTAAGTCTGCTAAATGGGGTGACCCAATGGATTCGGAAACAACCTTGGCTCCACTGTCATCTGCAGGTGCAAAGGATGATGTTTTAAAACAAATTAAATTGGCGGTAGACCACGGTGCTGAGGTAGTTTTTGGAAATGACACTATAGATCATCCAGGAAACTTCGTCATGCCAACTGTTTTAACGAATATCACTAAAGCAAATCCAATCTATAATCAAGAAATTTTCGGCCCCGTAGCCTCTATCTATAAAGTGGATACTGAAGAAGAAGCTATTGCTTTAGCTAATGATTCTAGTTATGGTTTAGGAAGTACTGTTTTCTCTTCTGATCCAGAACATGCTAAAAAAGTGGCGGCTCAGATTGAAACAGGGATGACATTTATTAATTCAGGGTGGACATCATTACCGGAATTACCGTTTGGAGGTATTAAAAATTCAGGATATGGTCGTGAATTGAGCCAACTTGGATTTGATGCCTTTGTCAACGAACATTTGGTATTTACACCAAATAGTGATTAATCACTAAGTCAAACACAAGAACCAGATAATGTTATCTGGTTCTTTTTTGTTGAGGAGACAAGGAGAGGTCTTGATACAGGTGATTAAAATGAGAGGAGTATTTATTAAAGTATGCTATACTATTTTAGTATAGGAGGAAATTTTGAGTAAAAAACATATTACGCCTGTGTTTACAGGTTCACTAATTGTATCGCTTATTTTAGTCTTATTAGGAATTATTGTTCCTCGTGGTTTTCAATCTTGGACACAAATCTTGCGTGAACAGGTATCTACCAATTTCGGTTAGTTGTATTTGTTGTTAGTTACTTCAATTCTTGCTTTGTGTGTCTTTTTTATTATGAGTCCTCTTGGACAAATACGTTTAGGGCGACCTCATTCACGTCCTGAATATTTAACTGTATCATGGATAGCAATGATGTTTTCAGCAGGTATGGGGATTGGTTTGGTCTTCTACGGAGCAGCTGAACCCTTATCGCATTTTGCTATTTCGACACCTGGCGCACCTAAGGAATCGCAAACAGCATTAGCTGATGCATTTCGTTTTACATTTTTTCACTGGGGGATACATGCTTGGGCAGTATATGCATTGGTTGCTTTGGCTCTAGCTTATTTTGGATTTCGAAAGCAAGAGAAATACCTCTTGTCTGTCACTTTAAAGCCTCTTTTCGGTGATAAGACAGATGGTTGACTAGGAAAAATTGTTGATATCACCACAGTTGTTGCTACAGTTATTGGAGTTGCTACGACACTTGGATTTGGAGCTGCTCAAATCAACGGAGGGTTAAGTTTTTTATTGGGTGTTCCCAATAATGCATTTGTTCAAATTGTTATTATCCTTATTACAACAGCTTTATTTGTTATGTCAGCTTTATCAGGTTTAGGAAAAGGTGTTAAAATTTTATCGAACTTAAATTTGATTTTAGCGGTAGCCCTCTTAGCTTTAGTTATTAGACTTCCTGCGAAACAAAATATGGTACAA
>NZ_KV806599.1:0-10677 GCF_001811765.1 Streptococcus sp. HMSC076H09
TATAAATGTTGTACAGAAAAGTGTTGCCTTTTCACTTAATAAAAGAAAGATTGAAGGAACACTTCTCTTTCATTCCGACCAAGGGTCACAATTTAAGTCCGGGGAATTTAGAAAAATAATTGATGACAACAATAGGCACTGAATCCCTAAAATGAGACAAAAGAAAAACACTCCTGTTGAAATTTAGTAAACTAGAAACAGGAATGTTTTATTATGGTTAAAAAAGCATATTCATGGGAAACTAAGCTGGCTTGCATCGATATGAAGAAAGCAGGCAAGTCTAACAGAGTTATTATGGAGACTTTAGGCATCAAAAATAATAGTCAAATCTATACTTGGATGAAATGGTACGAAAACGAGGAGCTTTATCGTTTTCATCAAGGTGTTGGCAAGCAATATACCTACGGTAAAGGCTTGGAACATCTGTCTGAAGTGGAACAATTACAATTACAGGTTGACCTCTTAAAAAAGTATCGAGGCTTGATAAGGAAATCGATAAAGTAAGTCTTATCAAGCTTGTGGAAGACTATAAAAACAACTACCCGATAGTTTTCATTCTAGACTGTTTTAAGGTCAAGCGGTCGACCTATTACCGTTGGAAAAAGGAGTATGAGAAGCCGCAAAAAAAGATGACCTTATTGAATTAATTGAACAGCTCTGTATGGAGAATCACTTTATTTATGGCTATCGTACCATTACACGATTGCTCAAAAAAATCCACGGATTGACTGTTAATACAAAGAAAGTCTATCGTATCATGAAAAATAATGGCTGGCTTTGTCGGACACGTACCAAGAAAGTTCCCAATTTGGGTAAAGCTTATTATTTAACAGATAATAAATTGAGTCGGGATTTCCATGCCGATAAGCCTAAGGAAAAGCTCGTAACAGATATTACCTACCTATATTTCGGTAACTGTAAATTGTATCTCTCATCAATTATGAATCTCTATAACCGAGAAATTATAGCTTACACTATCTCAGATTGTCAGGACACGGATTTTGTACTAGACACCCTTAATCAGTTAAAATTGCCTAAATAAAGGAGCAATCTTACACAGTGACCAAGGCTCAGTGTATACTTCTATGGCTTACTACCAGGCTTGCACGGAAAAAGACATTATCCGCTCAATGTCTCGAAAAGGAACACCTGCAGATAATGCCTGTATTGAATGGTTTCACACCGTCCTAAAGACTGAAACCTTTTATTTCCATAATAGGAGAAAATACAACAAAGATAGTATAACAAATATTGTTAAAAATTACATTACATTTTATAATGAAACTAGAATTCAACAGAGATTAAACGACCAGTCGCCTGTACAGTACAGAAAACTGATTGCCTAAAAGTGTTTTTCTTGCGTCTCACTATTAGGGTGCAGTGCCAATATCATGCATTCTTTTTCTAATCCTGGATATCCTTATGATAATGCCGTAACTGAAGCATTTTTCAAGTATTTAAAGCATAGACAAATCAACCGAAAACATTATCAAAATATCAAACAGGTTCAATTAGACTGCTTTGAATACATTGAGAATTTTTATAACAATTACAACCCACATACGGCTAATCTAGGACTAACCCCTAATCAGAAAGAAGAAAATTATTTTAACGCAATAAAATAACACAGTTTTCTGTCTACTTATTTGACATTAGTCCAAGAATCCTCCTCTTTTTTTACTATTCTAACATGGATACCATTTCTTTGCAAAAGAAAACCGCTATTATCCAACTTTTATCACTACTCGTTACATAGAATGACTTCAAAATCACCGTAACTTGCTTTGACAAAGCAGTGCTTTAACAATGAGATCTTCTTTTGGTTAAGGGTTTATTTGTTGAAGTGTCTTGATATCATAAGTTACCAATTCACCATTTTTATTATAAAATTGGACACCTTCTGGTTGGAAAATGAGATACTTAGGATCGATATTAGCTTTTTGTGCTAATTGATTGATATGATCTTCTAGGGTTGCTCTATCTAGACCATAGTCTGGTAAACTGTCTATAAAGTCATCTGATTCTTTTTCTTCTTTACTGGCTTCACTTGGCTGTTGGTTTTCATTGCTCTTATCTGCCTGTTGCTTTTCTTTGGGTTTATCCGTATCAGTAGCATCACCAGTATTTTTCTTTGCCAATAACTCTTGAGCTTGTTGCCACTCAGCTTGGGATAGATCAGATTTATTAATGGTTCTCAATGAACTGCCATCTGCTCTTGGGATGCTAAAGGAGCCATCTTTCCATACAAAAGTTTCTTTGGCCAAAACATCTCGTGGATCGAAAATATAGCCGTCTGGTGTTGCAAAACGACCTTCTGCTAGGGCTTTTTGAACTTCTTCAGCAGAATGGATAATTTGCCAGTTTGGCATACCAGCACGTTTATCAAGAGGCGTAACATTTGGAATGACCGAACCTGACTCTTCATGCCCTGGCTTAGACCATACATCCGGACGAACTTCGGGGTGTTGCATCACATACTTGACTGTTGCAATCTGATCGCGCGTCAACCATGAATACGGAACGACATGGATATGATCAATATGTGGGATAACAAACGAACTTCCAGTATCGTAAGTAGCATTACCAGCATGCATCGGCAGACTTGACACATCTACAGCAAGTCGTGGCTCAATACCTGTGTCAACAATGTCATAACGGTAATGCTTCTTATCTTTAAGCATTAGTTCTTGTTCGGCAAAGGCAATCTGAGTCAAATCAAGTTGATCACGAGCATAGAAATAGTCCTTACCATCTTTTGGCATCATATAGCCCACTTTACCATCTTTTGTTACTTTGCGACTCACTTTTTTAGTGTCAAAGAGTGGTTTTTCTTTGCCTTGTTCCTGATCCAAAGCAGCAGCAAGCTCATCAGCTTGACCTTTTGCTTTCACCCAGTTAGCGACCTCATCCAACTCATATTGTTCAAGTTCTCCAAATCCTATATAGTGGAAATGATCTCCGTGTTTAGCTGTAACTCCTGATTTATCCACTGAATGAATGGATTCTTTACTAAAAACATAAGCATCACTCGTATCATATGGTTTACCATCTAAGCCTTTTCCGTAAGCTTTGATGCGATGACCAAGAAAGGTATGTGTCACTTCTTTATCTGATGGTTTTGAGTGCTCTGAACCTGAGTCATTGTCCTCAGTTTGGCCAGCTAAGTATCGATCTGCTAATTCCATTTCAAGAGGTGATAACTGACTTCTTGGGATAATATGATAATGATCTCCATGAGGCACCACATACCCAAAAGCGTTTGATTTGATCACTTGAGTCGGTTCAAAAATCAACCCATCTTCTTCCACATGACGGTATTTCAAATCAAGACGGTGTAGTTGATCTAAAAGTTCCTTAAAGGTTTTTCCTTTAAACTCATCTCTTTGGTGTTTGTTTTGTGACGCATCATTTGGCCTAGGAGGCGCTGGATGATAGCCACCGTTATCTGGCTGATGACCTTGTCCAGGGTTAGGCGTCACATCAGGAATTGGGGCTTTCCTACGACCTGGGGCTGGTGTCGGGCGGTAATCAGACGGTCTAGCACCTCGACCTTGTTTTTGACTCCAGTAGGCTTGTGCAGCAGCTAGCTCACTTGGAGACAAATCCTTTTTAGGAATATAATGATAGTGATTACCATGAGGTACTAAATAAGCATCTCCTAAATCATCAATGATATCTGTCGGACTAAAAATATAGCCATCGTCTGTAGTATAGCGTCCTTGTCTTTTTGCTTCATTGACTGCCGCAACTTCTTCTTTACTGAGATGGGCCACTTGAGCTAAACCTTTTTCTTTAGCTTCTTTAGTTCCTTTGGCTACTTGCTCAGCAATTTGTTGTTTGGTTCGAATGTTTTTGCGCTTACTACCTGGCTTGAGGTAAACATAATAGTTGCCATTGACTTTAATAACGTAACCGTCTAAGATTTCATTGATAACGTCTGATTGTTTAAAACGGTAATTAGGATCCGTCATCAACAACTCTTCACTAATAATCGCATCATAAGGAACTTTCCCATTGTAAAAATGATAATGGTCACCGTGTGAGGTCACATAGCCTTGGTCAGTAATTTTGACTACGATCTGTTCAGCAGAGATGCCTTCTTCAGCACTGATTTGATCCATCGTTTTGTTTGTTTTAGGGGCTTTTGCCTTACCTTTGCTGTCATCAATATAGGCAATCTGATTGTCCTTTGTTGCTAGACCCATATGATGCTTACCAAGTTGGTAACTTCCAATATGAGTAGCTAGTAAAATGGCAGCAACTGAGCCGATATAACCATATGTTTTCTTCACTAATAATCTCCTTTACTTCAACTGTTGATAGAGCACTTCCAAATTTGCTCTAAGATTTTCTAGATATGTCTTGTTTCCGCTTGGAGCAGCTTCAAGTGGACTTAATGTCTTTACTTTAGCTCCTGTTGATTTCGCAATAGCATGAGCAATTTTGGGATTGACGTTGTCTTCTGCAAAAATAGTCTTGACGTTGTATTCTTTGACAAAGTCTTGAATTTCTTTCAATTGGCGAGGAGAGGGCTCTTGCTCTGGAGAAATACCCGAGATACCAAGTTGTTTCAAGCCGAATCGTTTAGCCAGATAAGAAAATGCCGTGTGTTGCGTCACGAATGTTTTTGAGCGCACCTTTTTAAATTTTTGAGTGTATTCTTCAGTTAGTTGCTCTGCTTCTTTTTTGAAAGCCTTAGCCTTTTTAGTGTAACTGTCTTTGTGTTTAGGATCCAAACGTCCTAGCTCTTTAGCGATATTAACAGCTTCCTCACCAGCTAAAACGGGATCCGTCCAGGTATGTGGGTCATAAAGTGTCGCAGGGTCAATGCCTTGTGTGACTTCCATATCTTCTAGCCCTTTGACTCTATCTAGTGTCAAAGGTTTTGACGCTTCAAACACATCAACCTTTGATTTTTTTAAATTAGGGTCTAGATCCCTTGCCCAAGCTTCTAAGGTATGTGAATGGTAAACAAACAAATCCGCGTCATAAATAGCTGCCACATCATTTACAGACGGTTCAAAGGAATGAATGCCTGCACCTGATTGGATCATCCTCACATCATTGAGGTCTCCAGATACTTCTTTTGTCATCGCATACATTGGGTAAAAGCTGGTTACAACTGACATGCCTTGCGTAGGCTGTTTGGGGTTTGCTGACTTATCACACCCTGCTATCATTACTAAACTCACAACCATAGCCATGAGAAAAAAACCTTTTTTCATAGTACCTCCTCAATTATAATTTAACCAGTTATTAACCAGTTAATTTTACTCCTTTATCAATGCTTTGTCAATGGCAACTACCATCTTTTATCACATCAACTGAAGGGATAAGCAAAAGGCAATTGTTGACAGCTATTTGTCCTAACTTCTTTTTGATGAGGTAGCACATATAAAAAAATAGAGAGAACCAAATTGGTTCTCTCTATTAAATAAGCTCTTATCAGTTTAAGTAATACTATTTTTTAGTTTCTTTTTGGCGTTTTGTTTTAAATATATGAGCTACTAATCCCAAGAAGAAAGTGGTCATAACTAACTTAAGGAGATGTAAACGATTTGTATCCTTGTCATTAGTCGTTGGTAACTGATCTCTTGTTGATGCTTTTGTAGCTAAAGCACGCTTAGAAGATCGTTTCTCTAGAGTACGAGAAGGTTGACCTTTTTGAGGAGTTTTACCTGGTGTTTGACCTGAACTATCTTTTTCTGGTTTAGTTTCTGTTTTTTTATCTGGTGTTTGACCTGAACCGTCTTGTTCTGGTTTAGCTTCTGGTTTTTTGTCTGGTGCTTGATCTGAACCGTCTTGTTCTGGCTTATTAGAGTGGCCCTCCAATAGCTTAGTCACTGGTGTATAAGTGATGTTACCAGCCATATCTTCAACAACATAAGTAAAGTCTGACATTTTCAATGGAACAGTAGCGCCTTCCATTGTTTCAGCCTCTTCAGGAAGAGTAAAGGTACCATCTTCATTTGGAGAAATATACTCTGTTGTTGGCAGATCCTCATCCATGTAAGTATAAGCAATACGCTCACGGTAAACCGGTTGGCTGGTTTTTGGTTTAGATGCAAGTGTCAAACGACGATCTTCTGTTGAGAATGTTGCCGATGTTGCGACTTCAGGTGTCGTATTGTCTACAATCACATCAAAATCAGTGTGTTGTTCTTTTGCACCTGAGCTAATCGGAGTGTAGCGGACACGATAGGTGTAGGTTCCGTTAGCAACAACTTTGCCGTCTTTATCTTTACCGTCCCAACGCGTTTTTTCAAAACGGGTTGAACCAAGTGTGCTTGCCAAGTCATTGTTGTAGTTTTTAACAACTTGCTCGGTTACCTCACTTGTCCAAACAACATTTCCTTCTTTGTCCAAGACTTCAGCCACAAGGTTTTTAGCATTACGCAAGAAAGTACCTTGGAATTGGACATAATCTCTGTTACCGTCCCCATTTGGAGAGATCGCAGCATATGGCTTGCCATTAGCGTGACGGTGGATATAGTAGTGGCTATCATCGTCTTGTTTTGCAAAAGTACCTGCAAAAATGGTTTCTGTGATCTCTGAAGATTCGATATCCTCTATGTTTTCAACCCCTTCTTTGACAGCTTTAATAATCGTCCACGGGTTAGACTCTGTGGTAAGTGCTGTAAAGTTATTTTTCAGAGCGTAAAACTGTAATCCATCACCATCTAATTGGTCTTTGGCATCACTATTTGCTTCATGATAGTAGCTGCTACCGTCTTTGCTATCATAGATTGGTTTTTCTAAGGCTGACAGATTGCCAAAATCACCTCGGAAACCAATATATGGAATGCTCATAAGCTCTTCTTTTTTAGGATCTTGTTTGAAACGAACAAAACCTTCTAAGAAATAGCCATTTTTCATTTGGGCAAGCAAGTCCTTGCTAAATCGACTAGCATCGATTGGAACGGTGACTTGTTTGCTGCTATTGGCTGGAATTGTGATTTTTTGCCATGATGTCTCATACAATGCTTTAGGAGCCAAGGCAAAGTGTTTTCCATCTACTTTATCTGTTTGAACAGTTGCTTGGTAATACAACTCTTGAGGTTTATCAGATTTGTTGTGAACTGTTACTGTTACTTCAAATTTATCAGAAACATTGTTCAGGTGAACCTTGCTTGAGGTATTATCCTTATCTGTCACATACATCGTTGCTGCTGAAGCTTTTTTAGCATCGACTGCTCCTGCTCCTTGTTGGCGAGGAGAAAAATAAGCTTTTTCATCTTCATCATATAAGGCAGTTGCTGAGCTCATCAATACTTTTTTAGCTAAATCAAGACGCTCTGATGGTGTCATATCAGGATACTGTGTCTCATACTGCTTTTGCAACAGTCCCATGATACCCGCTACTAATGGCGCAGACATACTAGTTCCAGAAAGTTTGGCATACTTGTTGTTAGCCACTGATGACAAAATATCTTGGCCGGGTGCTGCAATATCTGGCTTAATATTACCGTCAGCTGTCAGACCCCAGCTTGAGAAGCGGCTTAGTTTGGTGCCACTTGCTGTTGGCAATACCTTAGGTGTCGCATTGAAGGTGATGGTTTTTTGGGGATTGTCTTTTAATAAGAGACCATCTTTTCGACTGATAAAGGCCGCAGGCATCTGATCAACATTTGGCAATTCAATCGGGAAGCCCTTGTCCTGATTGTCATAGATCAAGACTCCTACAGCACCAGCTTTTTTAGCTTTTGCAATCTTATCTTTGAAATCAATATCGCCACGTTCAATAAGGGCAATCTTACCTTTGACATCCTTAAAATCATCCTCTTTCGTCCCTCGATTAGCATAAGCATAGTCGTAAGCCTTGTTTGGCTCAAAACGGTTTGTTGAAAGAACAGGCATTTCTTTATCTTGCTGATCGGCTGTTTTGACCGTAGCAGTTTCAGTGAGCTGTTTATCTGGGCTGTAAGAAGCAACTGTCAATGTTGAGTCTGCCGCTGCAGGTGTCCCAACCACCCCATAATCAGGATGATCTGCTAGAGGTAGACGGGTCTTGCCCCCAAAGCTACTATCATTACCAGCTGAGGTCACAATGCTAACACCTTTTGATTTGGCATAGTCAAAGGCTTTTTTGGTTTCGTCTGGAAGGTTGGCGTAAGCTAGTGCAGCATTACCAAAGCTCATATTAATCACCTTAGCTCCCAAGTTGATAGCATCTCTGATAGCTTGAGCGTAGTTACGAGCATAGTCTGCTAGTCCATTTACAATTTCGACACGCATCAAAAGCAATTGAGCCTCAGGCATCGCACCTTCTAGGCGGTAAGGTTCTTTCGTTTCAGATGGAGCATTTCCTGACAAGATTCCTGACACGTGTGTGCCGTGCTCTTGATCGACAGCGGTTTTACCATCTTTACTATAGTCATGGTAGTAAGCAACCTTATCATTGACCCACTCGCCATAGGTAATACCGTGCTCTTTTTTAGCTTTTTCAAGATCTTCTTTTGATTGGTAACGTGCTTTGGCTTTGTCTGTTAAGCGCCACGCTTCATGATTTTTATCAAAACCAGCATCAATCACTGCAACAACAGTCCCAGCTCCCTTGCCTGCTTTTTCCTGCAGGGTTTTGACCTGAGAAGGGTCGTTCAAATCCCTAATAGTCGCTTTTGAGGTTGCTGGTGTATCAGCAGTTTTAGCAGGAGCTTGAGGGGCTAGATCATTAGCGTCATCTGCTACTGTTTCTCCTGCATCACTAGGAGTTTGTGGGGTTTTAGTTTCCTTTGATGATGGTGCTTCCTCAGAAACCGCTGTTGGTTGTGGAGTTTCTACGGTTTGTTCGGTAGCAGGAGTGTCTTCTGTCACAGTATTTGCTTTGATGTCTGATTGTGCATTGAGCAAGATGCTCGTAGACATAAGCGCAATGGCAAGTTTATCAAATGGTAGTTTCTGTTTTTTACGCAATGTGTCGTCCTTTCATGATGAGAGACTTTGTCTTTATGACCATTAAGAAAAGAGAGAATCAAACGATTCTCTCCTAGTTATCCATCTGTGCGTGGAGAAATAAGGATAACGTCTTTTTTAAAGAGCAAACAGGAGGTTATTTGCATATGATACAGCTATTTTTCTTGCTTTTGTCATAATGATTAAATGTATCTCATTTATTAATTATATTACTAACATATTTATTATAAAACAAAGATTATTATTAGTAAAGGTCAGCTTTTTAAGAGTTGCTTATTTTGTGACCTCCTTAATCTCATTATTCTATCATAAAAGAGAGAACCGATCGGTTCTCTCTTGATGTTCACTCAGGTATGTGTCTGAAATTTTGAGATTAGTCGATACCTCATAAATTTAAGAAAACTTGAATTATTCTTAAAAAGACCAAAACAAGTATTTTTTGCTTTTCTTTAATATAATTATACTACTTTAGAAGATTTAATGCAAGTTAAAACATGCAAAAAAACGCTAAAAATAAAGGTATTTTTAGACTTTTTCTATTTTGTTTTGATTCCTGTTATACTCCATTTTCTGCCATTTTTTAGAAGGGGCTTAGAAAATTTATCTAATTCATCTGTCTTTTTAAAAAGTCGCCCTGCACTAAATGAACCTTCTTTATACTCACTGTATACCTTTCTCCAAGAACCGAAAAATAATTCTCGTAAACCGTTAGCTCTTTCAAATATAATCATATTTGCCATTGTGGAGATTCCCCACTTTGACCAATACATGCCACGTCGCTTCATTCTATACGTTATCTTTCTGTGTTGTGATTCCATGATACCAATACCACGATTTGAAAGATTTCTAAGATGAGCTGGTTTTATATATTTGAAATTATTTAATACTTTTTTCTTAAACTTCTGAAATTCTTGATCTTCAAGTTCATCACAAATCAGTGATTCAACAGTATCAAAAACTAATTCAAGCTTATCAGAATTATATTTTTTTACCGCATCTAAAGCAAAATCGGTTAATTCAATTGGATATTTTCTAAGGTATGAACTTAACTTTTCTTTAACATGATAGATATCCCAAAAATGCTCATGTTTCTTTACCTTAAGTGCTTTTCCTAATTCCTTAAAAACTCTACTAGTATAGCCTTTACCCATATCAGAGTTAGTGATTAAAATAGTATCGTCATCTACTTCATAGTTATTATAAATATAATCTAAAAGATTATATTTAGCTTTATCATAATTAAGCTGTAATATTTCGTGCTTGTCCTGCAATTCATATCTTTTAGTAGAAACTTTTTTTGAGCCTGTATGAATAACAAAATGTGTTAAATCTAAATACCTTCTTTCCTCTCTAGAATCTGTGCTTTTAATCATGACTCCATCACCCTCAACATACAGTTTTTTCACTTTTTTACGTTCGGGTGGCTCTTCCAAATAAAAACGATAGCGTTCTTTTTCTTTTAACAATTTTTCTACAAATTTTACTGCTTTTAAAACACAGTCTTTTGTTATGATTGTTTGCAAAGTGCTATCTATTACTTTGCAAACTTGACGATAAGGCATCATTGTAGCCAATTTTGCAACATGATATAAGAATTCTATTGAATATCTCTTATATTTTTCAAGACCTAACCACTCATCTACTGGTATTCTAGTTTCAAAGCCATTTGTCCAGCGACTCCTACTAAATGTTATTTCTCCAAAAGAGAAAACAACCGTACGTTCAGACTGTGAATAGGTTACACTAAACTAGACAGAAATTATA
>NZ_KV806600.1:0-104521 GCF_001811765.1 Streptococcus sp. HMSC076H09
AGACAACTAAGTGAATGCGATCAAATTGTGACATAACTTCTCCTTTATCAATTGAAAATAGGAAGTCAGACCAGCATCCTTCCTATTTCCTTTATATTATTTAATAAGTGCCTTCTTCAACTTTTTGGTTCTTAACAATCTTGATGATACGGCTAGTACCCAAGCGTGAAGCTCCTAAAGCAATAAATTTTTCAGCATCTTCCAATGATGAGATTCCACCTGCTGCCTTAATTTTAACACCTTCGCCGACATATTTTGCCATCACTTCAACATCTTCAAATGTAGCACCTGCTGTCGAAAAACCAGTAGAGGTTTTAATAAAGTCTGCACCTGAACGTGTGACAACCCCACAAAGTTCGATAAGTTCTTCTTTAGTTAATTGACATGTCTCAACGATAACTTTTAAGATATGGTCTTGACATGCAGCCTTGATTTGACGAATTTCTTCTTCAACAGTATCAAAATCCCCATTTTTAACATCTGTCAAATTAATGACCATGTCAATTTCATCAGCACCATTTTTAATAGCATCTTGACATTCAAAAACCTTCGCTGCAGTTGTACTATAGCCATTTGGGAACCCAATAACAGTACAAATAGCTAATTTACCTGAAACGTACTCTGCTGCTTTTTTGACGTAAGAGGCTGGAATACATGCTGAAGCTGTTTCATAAGCCATTGCATCATCTAAAATTGTTTGGATTTCTGGCCATGTTGCTGTTGTTGCTAGCAAAGTATGGTCTACCGTTTTTAAAATATCTTTTACTTCCACGTTACTATCCTTCTTTCTTTTGTCAACTTTTAGAATAGAGTTACAATACCGACGATAAAGGCGCTAAGCATACTTACAGCAATACCACCAATCATTGCACGGAAAACAAGTCGAGCTAGGGTGCCACGTTTCTCTGGACAAAGAACAGCAATACCTGAAACACAAATACCTAAACTTGATAAATTAGCAAAACCACAAAGTGAAATAGTTGCTACCAATGCTGTACGATAATCTAAAGATTTGATTAGGTCACCCAATTGTTGGAACGAAACAAACTCATTTAAAATCAACTTACTTCCAAGAAGGTTTCCTTCTAGAAGAATGTTTTTGTGGTCAAATCCCATAAGAAAACCAAATGGAGCAAAAACATATGAGAAGATTTGTTCTAAGCGGATTCCCAATCCACTTAACATCATATTAATCAAAGAAACTAAACCAACAAAGGCAATCAAACTAGCACCAATTGAGAAAGCCATTTGTGCACCTGTGCTTGCACCCTCAGCGATTGCATCAATCACATTGGCGTTATTACCTTTATTATCCATCTTAATGTCATCAATTTTTTGAACAGGTTCTGTTTGAGGCAATAAGATTTTAGCAATGAGAATACTGCCAATAGGAACCATTGTTGAAGCAATCAAGAGATATTCCATTGGAATGCCTAATGCAATGTAGCCACCAAGAATAGAAACTGACATACTTCCCATACCTGATACCAACACAACCATTATCTCACTATCAGTCATACGACCTAGGTATTTGCTAACCAAAATTGGACTGTCTGTTTGACCAAGAAACATATTAGCTACGGCAACAAAACTCTCAACCTCTGAGGATTTCATAATTTTACCAACGCCCTTACCTATCCATTTTACTACAAATCCAAGGATTCCTACATAATAAAGTAGACTAACTAGGGCAGATAAGAAAACAATATTGCCAAGCGTTTGAATGGCGAAAATAAAACCAGTTTTTGCTCCACTATCTGCTAATGAACCAAACACAAAATTTAATCCAGCTTGACCACAGTTGATTACTTTAGTAACTCCAGTTGAAACAACACTAACAACTTGTTGACCTAGTGGGATACGTACTAAGATTAGCGCAATAATGAATTGAACGATAAGAGCTTTTCCAATTAAACTTAGAGAAACACTCTTACGATTGAAAGAAATTGCATACACAATTCCTAATACCAATAAAATACCAATAATACTATAAATAAATTGCATGATGACTTCCAAAACCTCGCTTATTGTGATTTATCATTTTCAATAAGTGTGCGGAGTGCTTCAACAGCAACTTGAATAGCTGCTTCTGTGTCATGAGCCATTGGGTTATCCATACCCAAAGCGTTGCGTTCTTGATTACCAACAACAAGGAAATCTGATCCACAACGAACTCCTAGATGACTTGCTGCTACAAAAAGAGCTGCAGATTCCATTTCAGACGCTTTTGTTCCCAGACGTTTCCATGCTTCCCATTTATTTAATAATTCATAACTAACTGGCATACGTTCTGGCTCATGTTGTCCATAAAATGCATCTTTACATTGAACTACTCCTGCGTGACTTGTGTAACCAAGCTTTTTAGCTGCATTAACTAGAGCATTCGTTACCTCCAAGTCAGCTACAGCAGGAAATTCAATCGGAGCATATTCTTTACTTGTACCTTCCATACGGATAGCTCCAGTTGCAATAACGATGTCTCCGCCTTTAACATCAAGGTCAATACCACCACATGTTCCAACACGGATAAAGGTATCAGCGCCACAGAGTTTCAATTCTTCCATCGCAATAGACGCTGATGGACCACCAATACCAGTTGAAGTAACACTGACTTTTTCACCGTTTAATGTACCTGTATAAGTAACATATTCACGGCTGTCTGCTACAAGAACTGCATTATCAAAATGTTCTGCAATTTTTGCACAACGTTTTGGATCACCTGGCATGATAACATAACGACCTACATCACCTGGACGAATCTGTAGGTGATATTGCAATCCGACTTCACCTGAATAATTCTGCATGATAAAGACCTCCTTAATGTCTTGTCTATTTTTTTACACTTGTATAATAACATACAAGACAACCTTTGTAAACGCTTTTATCGAAAGAAAACGTTTTATTTTTTAACTTGATTTTTCTAATTTTTTCAATTAAACTAACTTGTATACGGAGGTTACAATGCCTAAAAATGAACTAAATAATAAACTAAATAAACTAAAGCATGTACAAGTCTACAATAAGATTTTTAACATGATTCAAGACGGTACTTATTCTCCTGGAATGCAATTACCTTCTGAACCCGAATTAGCAGGGCAACTTAATGTTAGTCGAGCTACTTTACGAAAGTCATTAGCACTATTACAAGAAGACCATTTGGTTAAAAATATCAGAGGAAAAGGTAATTTCATTAGAGAAAATTCTAGCAACTTGTCTGAAAACGGTTACGAAAATAGACAACACCCTATTAAAACTTGTCTAACTTCCAAAATTACAGAAGTAGAATTAGAATTTCGTGTAGAGGTTCCTGCAGAAGCTATCACAGCTTCACTTAAACAAGAAACCCCTGTAGTTGTTATTGCTGATCGTTGGTACCACACCGATGATGGACCATTAGCTTACACACTTTCTTTTATCCCTATCGAACTTATTTCAGATGCTGAGATTTCTTTACATGATACTAAACAGTTGTTAAACTTCATTGAAGAAGGTATCTATCAAGAAGGCATATCAAGCCACTCACAAAGCCATTTGGGATATGCGACATCTGGCAATTTTTCAGCAACTAAATATACCCTATCCGATCATGGACAATTCATATTAATACAAGAAACAATTTTTAAGCAAGAGAAAATACTAATGTGTAATAAGCATTACGTTCCCATTGAGCACTTTGAATTGTCCATTACCTCTCATTAAGGAGGCAAGCCTATGCAAAATAGACTATTAAAAGTTGCTTTTTTCATAACTTTTACCGAATTAATTATGGGCCTAATAGTTGGCGCTTATTTTAAGTTAAGTTATTTTCTAGCCCCTCCAAAGGAACCGTCAATGGGTGCTGGGTACGGAATGCTCTTTTCTCTGTTATTTATACTTATTAGTTACTTAATTCTATTAGCTATAATTCAATTCTTAGCTTATCAATCTCAATCTAAGATAATAGCAATCATTGTTTTGCTACTTTTTTCCTCCCACTACTGGCAAATATTAGATGGCCTATCCTTATGATCTTCTTACCGCAAGTGGTAGTGACTATCATATCTCTATTATCACAACATAAAACTCCCCTTTGTTAAAGGGGAGTTTTATGTTGTGATAAGTTAGTGATTAGAAGCCACCCATCATAGATGGATCCATTGCAGGAGCTGTAGGAGCTTCTGGTTCAGGTTTATTTGCTACTACTGCTTCTGTAGTCAAGATAAGACTTGCTACAGATGCCGCATTTTGAAGTGCAGAACGTGTTACTTTGACAGGGTCAATGATACCTGTGGTAACCATATCTACCCATTCTCCATTGGCCGCATTAAATCCTGTACCAATTTCAGACTGTTTTAAACGTTCAATAATAACTGAACCTTCATATCCAGCATTGTAAGCAATTTGACGAACAGGCTCTTCGAGAGCACGAAGAACAATATTACGTCCAGTCTCCTCATCACCATTAAGTTTCAGTGCCGCTACTTTTTCAATAACGTTCACAAGAGCCGTACCTCCACCTGAAACAATACCTTCTTCAACTGCAGCACGCGTTGCATTTAACGCATCTTCGATGCGAAGTTTCATCTCTTTTAATTCTGTTTCAGTCGCTGCACCAACTTTAATTACTGCTACACCACCGGCTAACTTAGCAAGTCGTTCTTGTAATTTTTCACGATCAAAATCAGAAGTTGTAGCCTCCATCTGTGACTTAATGATAGCTACGCGATTAGCAATTGCTGATGAGTCACCGGCACCTTCGACAATAACAGTAGAATCTTTATCTACTGTTACTTTAGCAGACTGTCCTAAAACTTGCATAGTAGCATCTTTTAAGTCTAAACCAAGGTCTTCAGTAACGACAGTTCCTCCTGTTAGGATAGCAATATCTTCCAGCATGGCTTTACGACGATCACCAAATCCAGGCGCTTTAACAGCTACGACATTGAAAGTTCCACGAATTTTGTTAAGAACAAGCGTTGGGAGAGCTTCTCCATCAACATCATCAGCGATGATTAGCAACGGACGATTTGTTTTAAGAACCTCTTCTAATAATGGTAAAATTTCTTGGATATTTGAAATTTTCTTATCTGTAATAAGGATATACGGATTCTCAAGTTCAGAGACCATTTTCTCGTTATCAGTTACCATATACTGTGACAAGTACCCACGGTCAAACTGCATTCCTTCCACAACTTCAAGCTCTGTTTCCATACCTCGCGATTCTTCAATAGTGATAACACCATCATTACCCACGCGCTCCATAGCTTCAGAAATGTATTCCCCAACTTTTTCAGAACGTGAAGACACAGCCGCAACTTGAGCAATAGCTTCTTTGCCTGAAACTGGTTGTGCAATCTCTTTTAGCTCTTCAACTGCTGCTGAAACAGCTGTTTCAATACCACGACGAATGCCAATCGGATTTGCCCCTGCAGTTACATTTTTAAGACCTTCCCGTACAATAGCTTGGGTCAAAACAGTAGCAGTTGTAGTGCCATCCCCTGCAATATCATTAGTTTTTGAAGCCACTTCTGACACAAGTTTAGCTCCCATATTTTCAAAGTGATCTTCTAGCTCAATTTCTTTAGCAATTGTCACACCATCATTTGTAATTAAAGGAGAACCAAATGCTTTTTCAAGAACAACATTACGGCCTTTAGGACCTAATGTTACTTTGACTGTATCAGCTAAAATATCAACACCACGCACCATTGCTGAGCGGGCATCTGCTGAAAATTTAATATCTTTTGCCATAATTTAATACCCAGGCCTAAAATTTAACAAAGTCTACTTTCTTTACAAAGCAACTTTTCTCTAATAGGCCTATATCCTTTCTTGCTTAATAAAACCTATTTAACGACAGCAACAATGTCACTTTCGCGAACAACTGTCACTTTTTCGTTACCGTCTTTAACTTCCAGACCAGCACCATTTTCGACTAAAACAGTATCACCCTCTGCAACGCTCGGTGCAACTAATTCCCCTGTTAAGGTACGAATACCGTCACCCACAGCAAGAACTTTGGCTGTCTTTGTCGCATCATGGCTTGCTCCTGCAAGAACAAAACCACCGACAGATTTCTCTTCAGTTTCAACAAACGAAATGATCACACGATCACCTAATGGTTTTAACATAATAAACGAACCTCCATACGAGATATATTTTGATTTTTTAGCACTCCTATACAGAGAGTGCTAACTACAAAAACTATTCTATCACTTGGTCAGAATTAGTCAAGAGAAAAGGCACGTTTCAAACAAGAAAAATTTCCCTAGTTATCCTGTCCATTCACTAGAGAAATTTATATTTTAACCTAAGACAAGGGCATCATCTATCAACTGTTGACCTGAGTTTTTATGGAAAAGTTCCATTAATTCTGCAACTGTTAAGTTTCTCTTTGCTTCTCCTTTAACATCAACAACAATTTTCCCGTGGTAGAGCATCACGAGACGATTACCATAAGCAATGGCATGCTCCATATTGTGCGTAATCATTAAGGCTGTCAATCGTTGTTCTTCTATCACTTTCTGTGTTAATTCCATAACCATATCGCTAGTTTTGGGATCTAGAGCCGCTGTATGTTCATCCAGTAATAATAATTTGGGACGAACAAGAGTTGCCATAGCTAACGTGAGGGCTTGACGCTGACCGCCAGATAAAAATGCAGCATCAGTCTTCATTCGATTTTCTAAGCCTAGACCTAATTGTGATAGAGACTTTTTAAATAGTTGACGGTCATCGTCAGTCACTGACTGTCTAAAAATGTGACGCTTATTGCCTCTTTTATGTGCAATTGCCATATTTTCTTCAATCGTCAAATTTGTTGCAGTTCCCATTCTAGGATCCTGGAAGACTCGACTAATATCCTTAGATCGTTTTTCTACAGAGTCTTTAGTAATTGATTGGTTGTCTAATGTGATTGCCCCCTGATCAATAGGGATCAGACCAGCGATACAGTTAAGGAGGGTTGATTTTCCCGCACCGTTACCTCCAATTACTGAAATAAAATCACCGTCTTCAATCGTTAAATCTAAACCACGTAAAACATGGTTCTCATTGACAGTTCCTTTTTCAAAAGTTTTGTGCAGATTGACTAATTCAAGTAATGACATGTTCTTATCCTTCCTTTGTAAGTGATTTAGAGGTTTTTACTCCTAGTTTAGCTCGTAATTCTGGGACATACAAAATGAGAGCCAACAAAATTGCTGAAACCAACTTTATCATCTGTGCATCAATATCGGTTGTTAATATGAAAACAATAATCATACGGTATAAAACAGACCCTAATACAATTGACCATAACCTTTTGCCAAGAGGTAAGTATTTTATCATTACTTCTGCCAAGATAATTGAAGCTAATCCAATAACGATTGTACCCACTCCCATATTCAAATCTGCATAGCCATTATTTTGCGCTAAAAGTGCACCAGATAAAGCAATCAGGCCATTCCCAATCATATATCCTAGCATTTTCATCCGATCTACTTTAATACTATTGGCTTGTCCCATAGCCTCATTATCACCTGTCGCTCTTAAAGCTAATCCTAGTTGGGTATTTAAAAAGAGATACAAAATTAAGATAACCAAGCCTACACAAACAATTCCAATTAATAAAACTGCTGAAAGTTTATTTAAACCTAATCTTGTTACCATTGTAACCAAAGTATTTTTGAGAGCAAAAGAGACGTTTGATCTTCCTAAAACAAGTAAATTAATAGAGTAAAGTCCTGTCAACGTAATAATACCTGTGAGGAGGGCTGGTATTTTCATTTTAGTATGAAGAAAACCCGATACTAGTCCTGCCAACATACCACCTAACATGCCCGCTATGGTTGCCACAATTGGATTAATATCATTAACGATACATAAAGCGCAAACTGCAGCCCCCATAGGGAAAGCACCCTCTGCAGAGAGATCGGCTATGTCTAAGATACGAAAAGTGATAAACACGCCAATTGCCATAATTGACCAAAGTAATCCTTGCGAAATTCCGGATAAGATAATATCTAACATACAATACCTTTCTGATTATTTATTATTTTTAATACTTGAAACATCAATTCCAAGCTCTTTTGCCATATCTTCATTAACTACTACTTTTAGATTTTGAGGATATTCTGAAGGAACTTTAGCGACGTCTTTACCTTTGAGGATTTTAACAGCTTGTCTTGCCGTTTGACGACCTAAAGCCTCATAATCAGCCCCATAAGAAAAGAGCAAACCACTTGGTACCATATCTGCTGAACCTCCCACAACAGGCACTTTTAATTCTTTCGATAGATTCCCTAACAGCGTTACTGAGCTGGCTATAATATTATCTGTTGGTACAAAAATAACCTCTGTTTTAGACATTAAACTCTTAGCAGTATCTTGTACATCATTAGTGGAAGAAATACCTTTAACACTTGTTTTAATCCCCGCCTCTTGGAAGATTTTTTTTGCTTGTTTTACCTGAACTTCTGAGTTACGCTCGCTAGTGGTATACATAATACCAACACGTTTAACCTTAGGCATTACTTTTCTCAAAAGGGATACTTGCTTTTTAATTGGAGACATGTCACTTGTACCAGTCGCTAAACCTTCAGGTTTTTTCATTGATTTTACTAATTCGGCTGATACCGGATCTGTCACTGCTGTAAATAAAATAGGTGTTTCTGTTGACACCGTTGTCAACGATTGAGCCGCCGGAGTCGCAATTCCCAATACTAATTTATTATCTTTAATGAGTTTTTCAGAAATTGATTGGATATTTGACTGATCCCCTTGAGCATTCTTATACTCAATTTTGATATTTTTGCCATCTTTATAGCCTTCTTTAGCTAATTCTTTTATAAATCCTTTCCTAGTGGCAGTTAGAGAGGGATGTTCTACATATTGTAAAATACCAATATGTTTTACATCAGATTGACCATTTTGAGAAGATTGTGAACAAGCTGTCATCAGAACAGTTGCTAAAACGCTGCTAATTACCATCTTTGTTATTTTTTTCATTACTATCTCCTTGTAATACCATCAAATTTTCCATAAAACAAAAAACCAACTAGACCCTACATCTAGTTGGTTAATTATTTCTCTCAATTCCTCTGTGCACGGGAGGGCGAAAAAATATTGCCTTAACCAACTAGATTATTGAAATGATCTAATCGGCTCTGCTTTCATCATAAAATGCTTTAGCTTCATAGATACAAACTTTGCGTGACGTTTGTATCCTTGAGGCTACAAACGTCTATCTAAAGAAACTAAAGTAATAATAAGTATTTGTTTGTTTAATAATAGACGATTTGATTAACATATTATTCTCTCCTTGTTTATGGTTGCCTATAAGTTTACGTCATTTAAAAATAATTGTCAATAGTTAAATTTGATTTTTTTGAAAATTCTTGTTAGATAGATAATTTAAATAATAGTCATTCGTTGATATAACACGCTTTTAAGGAAATTTAGATTTGCTATCCTTAATTTTCCATATACTCTACTAAAGCATAATAAATACCATCGTTATCATTATCCTGAGTTACATTTCCAATTCTCTCTTGTAAATCTTTAGGAGCATTCCCCATGACAAAACCTTTACCCACAATTTCAAGCAGATTTAAATCATTATAGTTATCACCAAACGCAATAGAGTCTGCAAGAGAAATATCTAAATAGTCTGCTAAAGTTTTAGCAGATTTTCCTTTTTCAATACCTGGAGCCATTATTTCAATAAAGTAAGGAGCAGATTGTGCGATTGATAAATGTGGATATTGAGCTTTCAAAGTGTTCTCCAATTCTCCCATCAGAGATGGTTCTCCCATCAAGAGAAGTTTATGAATCCTATCTTGCTTCTCTAACTCCATCAAACTCATCTCTTTAGATTGTAAACCAACAATCTCCTCCTCTTTTTGGACCCACTCATTTTCTTTATCACAGGAATACCATTCATGATAACGATAGACATTCCATGCAATTTTCGAATAATGCTTGCTTACATAAGAACAAACTTGTAAGGCAACTTGACCATCCATTGTGTGGGAAGCAATTGTTTTTTGTTGCATATCTTGTATTAAAGCCCCATTATAGGAAATAATATAAGAATCTATTCCAATTTGTTCCATAATCGGAGTAATTGCCTCAGGCATCCTAGCTGATATGGGAACGAAAGTAGCCCCTTGAGCTACTATTTGTTTAATTCCCTGCCGTGTCTTAGGTGTTACTTTAAAATTACTGTTAATTAAAGTACCATCAATATCACTAAATATTAGCCTTACCATATTATCCTCCAAAATATAATTGTACACGCTTACTTTAGTCTAACACTTAAATTTTTGTTTCGCAAATAAACTTCGTCTGGTCTAATGAGACTACTAATATAAGCTATATTTCAAAACAAATTAGTTTATTTCTCTCAATGAACGGTGTAATATGTTACTATATAGTAATAATAGGAGGATTAACTATGTCGTATCCATACAAAGCCAATCATTCCATTGAATCAATCACCTTAAAAGTAAATGACCTCGAAAACCTCGTAAACTTCTATAGCGATATCATTGGGTTAACTGTTATTGACAAATCAAGCACTAGAGCCTTACTAGGGGTAAATCAAAAAATCCCTCTTATTATCCTTGAAAAAACTGAACTTGAAAAGCATAGTACCTATGGCCTTTATCACACTGCTATTTTAGTACCAGATGAATACCATCTCAGTCTAGCTCTAAATCATTTATTATCTCAGCATATCCCTCTAGAGGGTGGAGCTGACCATGGCTATAGCAATGCTATCTATCTAAGTGATCCTGAAGGTAATGGAATTGAAATTTATAATGATAAGGATATCTCTATGTGGGATATCAGAGAGAGTGGACAAATTATTGGTATTACTGAAAGACTAGATATTGACAATTTACTTGACAGCCTTGTCAACGTTCCTAATAATTATAAGCTTTCTGAAAAAACTAGTATTGGTCATATTCATTTGAGTGTTAAAGATGCTAAGATTAGCTCAAAACTCTATCAAAATGTTTTTGGCCTTGATGAGAAATTTGCAATCCCGACAGCTAGTTGGATTGCATCCGGCAACTACCATCATCATCTAGCCTTTAATAATTGGGCTGGTCCAAATCTTTCTAAAAACCAAGAAGATAGACCCGGAATTTCCTTATTGACAATTGCTTACAATGATGACAACCTTTTTAGAGATAGCTTAAAAAAAGCGCAACTTTACCAACTGACTTTCCTTGAAAAACAAGATCATTATTATATTATTGAAGATTTTGATGGCATCCGAATTAAAGTTGTTCTAAAACCAGAGAATTAACCATCACTTGACTTTTGCCTCTTCATTTTACATAATGTCAATATGATAAAAATTTTGATCCCAACTGCAAAAGAAATGAAAGTGTGTCAAAACATTGCATGGCCTAAACTGAGTGCTCAAACGAAAATTATAATTGATTATTTTTCTACTTTAACTGTTTCAGACTTAGAGGATATCTACAGAATTAATACAAGTGCAGCTCGTTGTGAGGCTCAAAGATGGCAAGATTTTAAAGCTAAACAACTTACTCTGAATCCTGCTATTAAGTTATTCAACAGTCTTATGTACCGCAATATCAAAAGGCACAACTTATCCACAAGTGAAGCACAATTTATGGAAAATTCTGTTTTTATTACTAGTGCTCTTTATGGCATCATTCCTGCTATGACACTAATATCCCCTCATCGTTTAGATTTTAACACTAAAATCAAAATCAACAATAACTCTCTTAAAGTTTTTTGGCGTGAAAATTACGATACTTTTATGCAGTCAGATGACATTATGGTTTCTTTGCTTTCTAATGAATTTGAAACTGTCTTTTCTCCTAAAGAGCGTCAAAAACTAATACATCTTAACTTTATTGAAGATCGAGATGGCCAATTAAAAACCCACTCTACCATATCAAAAAAAGCAAGAGGAAAGTGTTTAACTGCTATGATGGAAAATAATTGCCAAACTCTAGAACACTTAAAGCAATTACGCTTTGATGGCTTCTGTTATGATAATGAACTCTCAGACTCTAAGCAATTAACTTTTGTTAAAAAACAGACTTAAGTAACTATTTATCCACAATTTATTCACACAAAAAGCAAGAGATACGATTATCTCTTGCTTTTTGTGACAAACTTGTAAGGTCTAAAAACCTCTCTATATCAAGGTTTCAAACAATATTAACAAAAAATAATTGTTATTAACAACTTGTGGATAACTATGGGGATAGACAGAGGATAATCTGTTTATATAAAGTTGATTACTTAACACTAATGTCATTGTATATACCTTTAGATTTCAAAAATACTTGTTAAATTAACAATAATAAACGTCAACATCTTGTCACAGACTGTCAAATACTTATAAACAAGTTGTGGATAAACATAACTTTTAATTTTTATTTAAAAGTTAATTTTTGACACTAGAGTAAATCATCTCGTTTGACTTGTTCATAACTATTGTCACCATCGTTTAATCCTTCCCAAATCACGACTTCACCTTCTTTTAAAGATTTTTGTACATCAATGATTCTTTGATTTGAAGATCCTCTAAATTGTAGCATTAAATTTCGCTTACTTTGATCAAACCTACCATCCACTAAAATATCAATCAAAGATAACATCTCCAATTTATCTTGAGTCTCCAGCATCATTTCTTCCCAAGTATACCCCGTCCATGACCAAATATCTTTTTCTGGCAATTCACGTCGGATACGCTGAAGAAGTGGCAACAAAATACCTGTATTTAAGAACGGCTCTCCACCTAATAACGTTAAACCTTGGACGTAAGGTTGTTCTAAATCTGTCATAATTTGATCTTCAAGCTCTTTTGTATAAGGGATTCCGGCTCGAAAGGACCATGTAGCAGTATTATAACACCCTTTACAGTGGAACATACATCCAGCTACGTAGAGTGAGTTTCTAACACCTTCACCATCTACAAAATTAAAAGCTTTATAATCAATGATATGGCCATGACTTAATTCTTCGCTTTTCCACTCCCCAGGCTTTGGAGTATTCCAACTTGCTTCTTCTGACATTTCTAACCTCTCTATTGATATGAAAAGAACCAGAACTAACTGGTCTTTTTATTATTATCTTAAAGTACTATTTTAGGTTATCCAATAACGCTCTGTCTGATGAAGACAATCTTCTAAAACACCACCGTTAGCTAATATTACTGACTTGCTGGCATCATTGTCTACATGGCATGTCACAAGTATTTCATTAATATTTTTTAGATGTGCTTGCTCAATTCCTAGCTTCAACTGTTCTTTAGCATAACCTTTGCCACGCTGGCGAGGTCGTATGGAATAACCAATATGTCCACCTTTTTCTAAAAGAGTATCATTTAGTCTTAAACGTAAATTTAAGAAACCTATAGCATTATTGTCATTGTCAAAAGACACAAACTGAATATATGGAACAAAATTATCAGGAACGCCTACCCCTAACTCCATATTTAGGTTATGATCTAGCCAGTCTTCAAAATGCATAGTTGGTTCATAAAAACCACCGTCCACTGAACTACTTTCTTTTTGAAACTCTTTATACATGGCTAAAATTTCTTCTTTATCTTCTAACACTGGGCGCCGTAATTTCATATTGTTTCCTATTCCATTATCTTCAAGTTAAGCATTCCAAAAGGAGCATTCGCTTTATTAATCTGGTCACAAATAAAATGACTCAATAAACTAGACTTTGGTGATATAGGATTGACACCTGTAGTGATAGCTTGAATAAAAGCATCAATCATTGGTTCAAAACCACGTTTCTCTAGAGTGCTTGCCCAAGAACCAAAACCGATAGCACGACGGTCAAAGCCATCAATAACAGAAAGATTTGACAAATCATCTAATGAATAGGTTACTTCTGGCGACTCTATTTCAATTATTTCTCGACGAGACCCCGACTGCAGGTTCATGCTTGCTTCTATTATCTCACTGTCTGTTTCTAGCGTTACTGATACTTGTAATATCTTATTCCCATCACGTTTAGTCACAAAGTATCCTCTTTTAACAACATTATTTGTCAAAAATAGCGCCGTATCTAAAGGATGGATAAACATATCAAAAAGCTTATATTGAAAATCCGCTGGTGCATTGACAGCATTTTTAAAGGTGCGAATATGGTTTTTATCTTCTACTTTTTTCATTTCCATAATACGTGGTGCAAAGCGACGATTAAAACCTGCCATTAAAAATGTTTTATGATCCTTCGCCAAATCATACAATGCTTTAGTTGAAGTATAATCTTCTGTCAAAGGCTTATCCATAAAAACTGGAATACCCTTTTTTAAAAAAAGCTTTGCTATATCAAAGTGAGCACTAGTCGCGACATGAATGAAGACTCCATCCAAAGGATGCTCGGCTAGACTATCTAAACTGTCATAAGCTGTAGAAGAACCAAAAAGCATATTAACTTCTTCTAAAATCTGTTTTTGGCGTGTAAAAAGATGCCAGTGCACACCTGTCACTTGACGCATATAAGGTAGATAAGCTTTCTGTGAAATACCTCCTAAACCGACAATTCCAAGTTGCAACATAGCATCCTCCTTCTATTTTTTCTTTGCCTTTTCCAAAAATTGTTTCCTTAAATCTTTTAGACGTGATTTTTGATTAGCATTCTCTCCAGTAGAGTGCTTCTCATGGAACTTCTGTACTTGTGCTTGCCCTTTGTAATCTAATTGGTATTTCCCCATATCTTAATAACTCCTTCTATTTTATCTTCTTATTTTAACATATAATAGACCAGAGGTTTTAATAGAGGTTTTAATTAATTACCTTGATTTTTAATACTTGATCCGTTCATATGTTTTACACGAGCAGAGATTTCCTTATGACGACCATTAACCATCGGACGAGCCTGTGGATTACCTAAATAACCACATGTACGTTTGACAACATCTACTGTCTTAGGGTCGCTGTTACCACAATTTGGACAAGTAAAACCTCGATCTGTCGGTGTAAAATCCCCTTCAAATTGACATTGGTAACACTTATCAATCGGTGTATTAGTACCTAGATAACCTACCCGATCATAAGCATAGTCCCAAACTGCTTCTAAAGCTTTTGGATTCTGTTGCAAAACAGGGTATTCACAGTAGTGAATAAATCCTCCTGATGCACCCGTTTCAGGATAGATTTTCTCAAAATCTAGTTTTTCAAAAGGTGTTGGATTCTTACGCACATCATAATGGAATGAATTAGTGTAGTATTCCTTATCAGTAATATCAGTTACTATACCAAATTTTTCAGTATCTAAACGACAAAACCGGTCAGTCAAGCTCTCCGATGGTGTCGAATAAACTGAAAAATGATAATCATACTCATCAGACCAATCTGCACATAACTGCTTCATCTTACGAACGATGTCTACAGTAAATGCTTTAGCTTGATGGTTATCTTCCCAGTCACCACCATAAAAAACACTCGCCACCTCATATAAACCAATATAACCAAGAGACACCGTTGCACGGCGGTGATTAAAGAGTCGATCAACATTGTCATATTTTCCTAAACGTTCTCCAAATGCTCCATACTGGTAAAGAATGGGCGCATTTGCTGGGATAGCCTCTTTGACACGTTCCACACGATAAACCAAGGCATCTCTAGCAATACTCATACGTTCATTAAATATCTCCCAGAATTTATCCATATCACCGTTAGACTCCATGGCAACACGCGGTAGATTAACTGTTACAACTCCAAGATTCATACGACCAGATGTTACATCCTGACCATTTGCATCTCGCCACCCTTGTAGGAAAGAACGACAGCCCATAGGGGCTTTAAAAGAGCCCGTTAAGTCAATAATTTTATCATAAGAAAGGACATCTGGATACATCCGTTTTGTCGCACACTCTAATGCTAATTGTTTAATATCATAATTGGGGCTATCTTCTTCTAAATTAAGACCTTTTTTAAGCGTAAAAATTAATTTTGGAAAAATAGCAGTACGATGCTCGCTTCCTAAACCTTGAATCCGAATTTTCAAAATCGCTTTTTGAATTTCTCGTTCAAACCAATTAGTTCCTAATCCAAAACCAAGCGAAGTAAATGGCGTTTGCCCATTTGAAGTAAATAAAGTATTAATTTCATACTCCAAAGATTGCATGGCATCATATATATCTTTTTGTGTTTTAGCGCGCGCATAGTCTTCTTGTTTATCTTCAATAACCCATTCTTTTGCATCTTTTAAATGTTTTTGATAATTTAACTGTGCATAAGGAGCTAAAAACTCATCAATGCGATCTGCTGTACAGCCACCATATTGACTTGAAGCAACGTTCGCAATAATCTGTGAAATCTGAGCAGTCGCTGTCTGAATAGATTTTGGACTCTCAACTTCTGCATTACCAATCTTAAAACCATTTGCAAGCATTCCCTTAAAATCGATTAAACAGCAATTTGTCATGGGAGTGTATGGGCTGTAATCTAAATCATGATAATGGATATCACCCTTTTGATGTGCATTTGCTACATGAGAAGGTAACATTTTCAGACCAATTGATTTCCCTACAATACCTGCTGTTAAATCACGTTGGGTATTAAACACATCAGAGTCTTTATTAGCATTCTCATTAACAACAGTTTGATCCTTATTAATTAATTTTCCAATAGAAAAATTGATATCTGTAGCCTGTGAACGCTCAAAATCGCGTTGGGTACGATAATTGATATATTCTTGTGCAATAGCGTACTCATTAGCTTCCAATAATTTATGTTCAACGATATTTTGTATTTCATATATCTTGATGTTATCTTTAAAACGATTGTAGATCTCAGCGATGACATGATCTGCAATCATCTCAAGTTTAGCCTCAACTAAAGGAGACATTTTGATAACTTTATTACTAGCTTTTAATAGAGCCGTGTAGATTTTATACTTATCAAAGCTGACCAAACGCCCGTCACGTTTAATCACTTTGATATCAGATTCTGTCATAAATCGTTCTCTTTCCAATACCATCATGTGAAATATCCTCCAGTGACAATTATAGCATGCAAAGAAAAAAAATCAATATATTGTGTCAAGTTTTTTGCTCAGACACAATATATTGATTTTTTAATCTATTTGAAACGATATAGAACAAAATGAGTGATATTTGATAGAGGAACTTCTTGGTAGTGCTTCTTAATATCAGATTTCAGTTCATTTGGTAACTTCTCATTTTTATTTAAGATAAAGTATTTAGCCCCATGCTGAAGCAGCTCGTCCTTCAAAATTTTCTCATTATTTTTTTGCGCTGTATTAATATGTGGCAAAACAAATTGAGAAGCAGATTTTAACCGAGTCTGGCTATAAATGCTAGCAACTTTGTCCCAAACATAAATCTTACCATCTCTATCAATTTTTGTAGTCAAATAATGTGAAATGTCACGCCTTTCTTTACTAAGAGTAACATTTTGATAAGTATTATAAACTAGTAACCCTATCGATAAGGAAACTAGTAAGAGGGGCAAATAATATGTTTTCTTTACAAAAAGGTCTACGATAAGAGATTTACCAGAGAAATACTGACGTCTATGTGAACGTCTGTCAATCACTTTTTGGTAAAGAATAGTAATTTTATTACTCGTTAGCAAAAGACCAAATGGTAAAGCAGGTAAAAAGTGGTAAAGGTTAAAATCTCTTGAAAAAATGGCCATTATAGCGTAAATAATAAAAATACAGGCAATAAAGTTCAAGCCGATTTGATAAGATGCTTTTTTACGATTTTGAATAAAATCCCATAGTCCAAAGAGACAACCTGACCCTAGAAGGACAACAATTTGAATTGCTAAACTAAGAAGGAATGAGTGGTTTGTCCTAGCGAAATACGTAAAGGGGTAAAAAATAGCTTTGTCAATATAAGAAGAGATAATCTGTAGATTAAACATAAAGTAACCAACAGTATAAGCAATTAAAATCATACCAAAAACAACGCATAAAAACTGATAAAATCCTCGTAGTGACTGCTTTTGCTTAATATTGGTTGCTGTTAAGAGAACAAAAGAGCAAAGCCAAAAAATCAGTGTTTGGGGATCTATAAATAGTGAGAATGCTGCTAAAATGCCATAAAATATAAATGCTTCATCAACGATATTATCGACACAAAATTTAATTAAAAACCATAGCGAAATGAGCATAAAAGGTAATGCCCACTGTATTGGGTACATACCACCGAATCCTAAGACAATATTCATTATATAGAAAATCAACGTCATGCCTATCGAGACAATTTCACTTTGTGCCACATAATAAACTAATTTATAAAAATAAATTCCAGATACATAGTAAGCAATAAACTGTACAATAAGTAACCAGATACTAGACCCTAAAAGGTAACTTAGAGCAATCGTTACATAGTATAAAAATCCTCCTGTAGCAAAAACATCACTATAAGGGATCTGTCCTTTGGTCATCATCAAACCTGTATAGAGATTCTGAGTCTGCAAACCATTTGCAAAATAAGTCAATAAAGGATTTGCAATTGCTAAGAGAGTTGACAAAACACTATATAGTAAAATTGAAAATCGACTAGATTTCTTCATTCTGATAGCCGTTCGTTTACTCATTGATGGGCTATTTTTATAGCTCACTCCAATTGGTTTTTCTAGGTTTTCTACCACTATTTTTCTCCTCATATTTACATACTACCAGTATATCAGAAAACCTTATTTAGTCAATTTAGCCAACACTTGACCGTAACGAATAATATCCCTAAAGTAGTGGTATTTTCTAGACATATATTGTTTGAGAAATTCTTGTTCTTCTAGTGTTAGCTGAGTATCTGACATTAACATCACCTCCTTTTACTACATCATCACTATTATTATTCGAAAAAAAAACGACTGAACAATTGCTCAATCGCTTCGATATTATTCTTCATCTAGAAAGCTGTTGAAAACTTCCTCAATCATGTCCCATTCTGCATCTGAATCTTCTGGTATAGGCTGAAGGTCTCCTTCAGTTCCATCGGCATTTTCTGTAAATGAGTAAGCTTGAATCTCAATTTCACCTTGTTCGTCTTCTTCCGCACCTGCAGGAACGAGGAGAACATAGTTTTTGCCAAACTCTTCACGCCCATCAATAGTTAATAGAATTTCAAAAAGTGTTTCGTTCCCATTCTCATCTACAAGAGTGATTACTTCATGTTGATGTTCATGGTTATGATCGTGGTTATGATTATGTGCCATTGTTTCTCCTTTTTATGCCGAATGCTTAAAACATGCGGTCTAAATAATTTTGTAAGATTAGTTGAGCTGCTAATTTATCGATAACTTTCTTACGCTTACCACGACTAATATCAGCTTGCTCAACTAGCATACGCTCTGCTTGAACAGTCGTTAAACGTTCATCTTGATATTCAACTGGAAGATTGAATAATTCAGTGATTTTATCGCCATATGCCTGACTAGCCTCTACACGAGGACCACTTGTATTATTCATATTTTTAGGTAGACCAACTACAAATTTATCAACTTTGTACTCTTTTACTAACTCTGCTAAGCGGTCAAAACCAAAATTTCCAGATTCTTCATCGATCTTAATGATTTCAAGACCTTGTGCAGTGAAACCGAGTGGATCACTAATTGCAACGCCGACAGTTTTCGAGCCGACGTCAAGTCCCATTATTCTCATTACAAATCTATTCCATTTCCTTGTAAATAATAACGAACGAGCTCTTCTACAATCTCATCACGTTCATATTTACGAATTTGATTGCGAGCATCATTGTAACGAGGTACATAAGCAGGGTCCCCACTCAATACGTAACCAACAATTTGATTGATGGGATTGTAACCTTTTTCTTCTAATGAACGATAAACAGCTGTTAATGTTTCACTAATTTCTACTTTGTTACTATCATCTAATCTAAAACGAACAGTTTCATCTGTAAATCCCATACCTACACCTTCTTTCCTTTAATTCTTTCACTTATTATAACTTAAATAAAGTATTTGTACAAGAAATTGATAAACACTATATTAGAAAATCAAAAAGGGAGCACAAGAAACCAAGAAGTGATTCTTTGATTTCTTTACTCCCTACCTTATAGGTGATTTTTACAGGTTATCGTGTGACTCTCACTTATGCTTATCTAAAGCTCAAAGTGCTGCACGAAGACGAGCTTCTGCATTTTCAACGTTACGAATAGAGCGAGGTAGAAAAGCACGAATATCATCTTCCTTATAACCTACTTGAAGACGTTTGTCATCAATTAGAATTGGACTCTTTAAAATACGTGGATTTTCTTGAATAAGATCAATAACTTCATTTACACTCAACTCCTCAATATTACAATTGAGCGCCTTAGCATAACGATTTTTAGAAGAAACGATACTTTCAATACCACTTTCAGTTTTTGTTAATATTTCTAAAATTTCATCACGTGTTAGTGATTCTTTACCTAGGTTTTGTTCTTTATATGGAAGTTGATGAGCATTTAGCCAAGTTTTTGCTTTTTTACAACTTGTGCAACTTGAAATAGTATAAATCTTAATCATGTGCCTTCTCACTTTCTATCCCATGATAGTTATAGTTTAACATAGTCACAAAAATCAAACATGGGACTTAAGACCTATTTTTTATCAATTTACTAATAAAAATAAATAGATTTTAGGGATTTTTAAGCTTATTTTTAGTATAAAAATAAGTTCCAACCACTGTCAGAACTTATTTTAGTTACATTTATTCAAGTTCAAGATGTATAGTTGCTATTTTATTCCTCAATTTCAATAGCATTGTCCAAATCTAAAACAAGATCATCAGCTTCATTTTTTTCTTCAACGAGCTCAGACTGAACTGGCGAATCATCTTCAGTCATTCCAAAGTGCACGCGCACTTTATGGTCAATTTCATCAAAAATTGCTGGATTATCTGCTAAATATTTTTTGGCATTTTCAGAACCTTGTCCAATTTTCTCACCATTATATGAGTACCATGCACCTGCTTTTTGGATAATATCCAAATCACTAGCAATTTTAATTAACTCACCCGTGCGAGAAATACCTTCACCATACATAATTTCGACAAAAGCTTCACGGAATGGTGGAGCAACTTTATTTTTAACAACTTTGATTTTTGTCTCTTTACCAACATTATGATCTTTATGCTCACCAGTTCCCTTGATTTGAGTATTACCACGAACATCTAGACGAACCGATGAATAAAATTTCAAAGCACGACCACCAGGTGTTGTTTCAGGGTTACCAAACATAACGCCTACTTTTTCCCTTAACTGGTTGATAAAAATTGCGATTGTCTTTGTCTTGTTAATGGATGCTGACAATTTACGCATTGCTTGACTCATCATACGAGCTTGCAAACCAACGTGGCTGTCACCAATATCACCATCAATCTCAGCACGAGGAACAAGGGCTGCAACTGAATCGACAACAACTAAATCAACTGCGCCTGAATCAATCAATTTACCTGCAATTTCAAGACCTTGCTCACCTGAGTCAGGTTGAGACAAAAGTAACTCATCAATATTAACTCCAAGAGCCGCAGCATAGGCTGGGTCAAGAGCGTGCTCAGCATCAATAAAGGCAGCAATCCCACCTTCCTTTTGGGCTTGAGCTACGGCATGAAGGGCAACCGTTGTTTTACCAGATGACTCTGGTCCATAAATTTCGACGATACGTCCTTTAGGATATCCACCTGCTCCTAAAGCGATATCTAAAGCAAGAGAACCTGAACTCATTACTTGAACCTTTTGTTCAGCTCGCTCACCTAAGCGCATCACTGCGCCCTTACCAAAATCTTTTTCAATATTTTTCAAAGCATCATCTAAGGCTTTTCGACGTTCATCACCGAATTTCTTAGTAATTTCTTCTGCTTTTTTCGTTTTTTTAGCCAATGTCTTCTCCTTATATTTCTATGAATCTAGGTTGATTCAAATTTAGAAATCGTTCTACTAATTATAACAAATATTATATCTTTAATAAAGCCCTACGCACCAAGTCAAAAGCATGTAAAGTACTGATATGACGGACATCTGAGCGACTCTTCCCTCCAATCGATACTTTAATAGAAGAAACGCCTTCAGGGGTTGCAATCCCAATAAAAACTGTACCTGCAGGGTATCCTTCCAACTCATCAGGACCAGCAACTCCCGTTAAACCGATACCAAAATCTGCTTTTAAAAGTTGGCGAGCTTGCTGAGCCATTGCCTCAGCTGTAAAATGACTGACAACTCCATATTCTTGCAATTTTTTCTTAGGGATGCCGAGAAGTTGTGATTTTGCTTCCATACTATAGGTCGTAAAACCACCATTAAAAACTTGCGAAGCACCAGAAAATTCTGCTAACTGAGATTGAAATAACCCTGCTGTTAAGCTCTCTGCGGCAGTAATCGTTTTATTTTGTACTTTCAATAATTCTAAAACAGTACGTGCCATACTATTATTATCACCATAACCATATAATAAATCTTTTAATTTACGGTTATCTAATGTCTTAAGAGCAAGTATTTCTTTTTCTAAGCTATCTAATTTAAAGTCGGCCTCATCCTGATTTTCAGCTTTCGTTGATAACCTTAAAGTTACCTCACCAACCTTTGCATATGGTGCTATAGTTGGGTCTGTCTGATTCTTAATTATGTCTTCTAAGATTGTGACTAACTGACTCTCACCGATACCAAAGAATCTCAATACACGTGAATATAATTTTGTGCCATTATTTGACAAAATAGGTACTACCTGCTCCATAACCATTGGCTTTAATTCACTAGGCGGACCTGGTAAAACCATATATTGGACTCCCTTAGATGTAACGATACCACCAACAGCTAGACCAGTAAGGTTTTGTAGAGGTATTGAGCCTTCAACCAATTGAGCTTGTCGTTCATTATTTGGCGTTCTAGCAAACTGAGGACGACTTGAAAAAAAACGATCCAATTTTCGACTAGCTAATAAATCTACTGTTAATGATTTACCTAAAAATTTAGCCAAAGTTTGCTTCGTTAAGTCATCCTCTGTAGGGCCAAGTCCACCACATAGGATAACCAATTGACTGCGCTGACTAGCTATATCTAAAAGCGATAATAAACGTTCCTCATTGTCTCCTACAGCTGTCTGGAAATAAATATCAATTCCCAATTCTGCCATTTTCTCCGACAAAAATTGTGCGTTTGTATTAACGATCTGTCCTGTTAAAATTTCTGTTCCTACAGCGATAATTTCAGCCCTCACAACTTCACCCTCTTATCTATTCGAAATAATGACTACATTTTAGCAAAAAAAGTAGCAAAAGTGCTACTTAAAACATATCACATTGATATTACTTGAAATCACATATATTTTCATGGTCATTAACCATACCCGCGGCCTGAATAAAAGAATAGAGGCAAGTTGGACCAACAAATTTAAAACCGCGTTTTTTTAAATCCTTAGATAAGCGTTCGGATAAGGTAGTACTTGCAGGCACATCGTTGTAGTTGTTAACTGAGTTAACCTGTACTTTATTATCTACAAAAGACCAAATGTAGCGATCAAAACTTCCGAATTCTTTCTGAATTAATATAATTGACCTAGCATTTTGTCGTGTTGAGAAAAGTTTTAGACGATGACGAATAACCCTAGGATTTTGTAAGATTATCTCTAAATCCGCATCTGACATTGCAGCTACCTTTTCAATATTATAGTGATGAAAAACTTGTCTGAACTCCTGACGTTTATTTAATACTGTTTCCCAAGATAAACCCGATTGATAAGTTTCTAAACATAGTAACTCAAAGAGTACATGATCGTCATGAACAGCTCTCCCCCACTCTTTATCATGGTAAGCTACATATAATGGATTATCTAAATTCACCCAAGAACATCGTTTCATGTGAAACCTCATTACTTCTAAATTATTTCATCAACATCTTCAAACTAGATTTGATGTATTGCTCCACAGTCTCGTTCGTACCTTCAAAAAAGGCTTTTACTTTTTTCAATTCAGTCGCCTTATACCCCAACGCTAACAAAGCTTCCATAGCTTCTTCAAGATTGCTATTCTGCTCAGAGCTAACCTTACGACTAGTCGCACTCTCACCAGAAGCTTCTACAAACTTCCCTGACAAATCAAGGATCATCTGTTGTGCTGTTTTTTTTCCTATCTTTGGAAATTTAGTCAAATACTTAATATCACTATTATCAATGGCACTTACGAGACCTTCATTGTCATCGACTGCAATAATTGCTAAAGCGGTCGTTGGACCAATTCCTGATACTGAAATTAAATTAAGAAAAATTTCTTTTTCATTTTCCGTATGAAAACCAAATAAAAGATGTGCATCATCGCGAATGACTTGATGTAAGTAGATGGTAACTTCTTGATTAACGTAACCTGAAAAAGAGTAGGGATTTGCCACATATATCATGTATCCCAATCCAGCTGTTTCCACAACAATAAATTTAGCCGTTATTTTACTCAATTTTCCTTTAATATAATCGTACATTCTATTTTCCTATCTCAATATTTTTCATTTTGGTAGCATATAAGATTAAAACCAGACCTGCTAACATAAAAATGGTCAATGTTATTTGAACACCTATTTTTCCTGTAAAATAGCTGAGCGAAACCATGGCACCTGCTAATACACTTGCAACAGGTTGTGCGATAGCTAAAAATCCAGAATATGATCCAATTTTTCCCTCCACCATCATCTCCGCCCTTAGAACCTGACTAGCTGGAACATAAATCATTTCGCCAAAGGTGAAAAACGTCATGGCAATCAAAATAGCTCCAAAAGTGTTTAGAGAAATATTAAAAAGCATTCCAAAACCACAAATCAAGCTCCCTAATATTAGTTGACGTTTCAAAGGCCAATTCTCTATGAATTTATTTATAGTTGTCATTAGTAAGACAATTAATAGAGTGTTTGTAAAGACTGCTAAACTAAGCATTTTAGCACCTGTGATTGTATGTCCTAAAATGGACACTACTTCAAAATTTTGCTTAAGATTGACCGAGAAATAATTATCAACCTGGAGCCAGACAACACTGGAACCAATTGCTCCTAAAGTATAAACAACAAACGCTTTATCCACTAAAACCTGACTATAATTTTTAAAAGTTCCTAAAACTCCTTTATCATGCTTGAAGGTTCCCTCCTGTGGTTTTGTCTCATCAAACTTGAAGTAGACCACGAAACAACAAATCGCTGAAATAATAAGAAGAACTATTAATAATTCAAAAAAATGGTGATCATAGAAAATCCCAGCAATTCCAGAACCTAGCATTACAGCGATGTTAACCAACCAATAACCTATAGTGTAAACAAAGCGACGATTCTGTTCGTTCGTCAAATCAATGGTCATAGCTTCATAGGCAGGGAAATAAAATTGGTGAGCTATTTCAATGATAAGGATACCTACAAAGGTCAAGTGTGGCGTAATATGATTTGGAACATTTGCAGCTATAGTTATAGCCCAACCAATGGTTGCCAGCAGTGAACCTATAATCACAACTTTTTTCCTCCCCATAGCATCTGACAAATGGCCTCCATATAAGGTCGCTACAAACCCTGATAGTTGAGTTATGATGATCAAGATTCCTGTAACTAGATTTCCAAAATATTGAACATAATACATTGCCATAAAAGGAAAAATAGCTGAACCAACCGTAATGGAAATAAAACGCAATAATTCTCTTAACTGTAGCTGTTTTGGCAAAGCAAAAAACTCTTTCACTTTTTCTCCCTTCTTCCCTAACAAGTAATTATCAATATTTTCCTAAATCCCTGAGGCTTGTATGATTTTCTTGGATTCGTTTAAACATTTTCTCCATATCAGCTTTTGTAAAATTAACTAAAACAGGTCTTCCATGAGGGCAATTATAAGGATTTTTACATTGCGCTAACTGATCTAATAAATGACGTGCTGAGTAATCGTCTAGCGTATGGTTTGCTTTAATAGATCGCTTGCAAGACATCATAATAGCCAACTCTGCGCGATATTTTTTCACTGATACTTCATTAGTGAGCAACAACATATCACACATTTCATAAATGCCAGACTCTACCTCTTCTTCTTTCATCCAAATTGGATGTTCCCTTAAAATGAAAGTATTATTACCATACGGTTCCAAGAAAATACCAACATCTTGTAATAATGACATTTTTTCTTGTAATTGAAGAAAATCTGAACTTGAAAATTCAAATAGAAATGGTACTAACAATTGTTGAAGACTATTATCAACCTCACCTATCTTTTCACGGTAATACTCGTATTTTACACGCTCTTGAGCTGCATGTTGATCAATAATATACAACCCACCATTCCCTTGAGCAAATAAGTAGGTCCCATGCATTTGACCAAAAAATTCGAGCTCTGGAAAAGTCGAACTTTCTTCCGAATCTAATTTTTCAACAAGTTTGTTAAGTGACTGTTTACTACTAAGGTAATCCTGAGAATGAATGAAGTTCTCACTATCAGCTTGATCTCTACTAGCATACTTTATATTAGGAGACTGCGTTGCTCCTTGATTAACAGAGTTTTTTACATCATTGTCAACTGAACCGTCACTTTTGTCAAGGTTTGTAAAGTTAGCAATAGGTTCAGATACAGTATCTGCACCTATAAAAAAGTCATTTTTAGCCCTATCGTAATACAAACCAGGCTGTTTTAGTGAGAAGCTTGTTTGTATAGGCTTATCTACACTTCGGGTACTAGTTTTAGCTAAATTCTCTAAAGCATCCGGAATCAAGTCATATTGTTTAAGACTCTCAGAAATTGCTGTGCTTATTAAACTCATTAATTCTCGTTCCTTAGAAATTCTCACCTCTTGCTTAGTCGGATGAACGTTGACATCTGCTAGATAAGGATCTATCTGAATATCAATGACAGCAATTGGAAATCTTCCAACCATCAACTTTGAACCATAACCATCTAGAATTGAGCGGTTCAAAAGAAAATTTTTAATGTAACGACCGTTAATTAATAGGGTAATATAGTTTCGGTTAGCTCGTGTCAATTCAGGCAAACTTACATAACCCGAAATTTCAAAATCTAAATCTGCATTTGAAATCTCAATCATTTTTTTTGCAGTATTTAAACCATAAATACCTGCAATCGCCTGTCTCAAATCGCCAGTCCCACTAGTTTTAGTCATTTCTTTACCATCATTTATCAGTGTAAAAGCAACTTCCGGATGCGCTAGACTGAGTCTATTAACAATATCAATAATATGAGCTAGTTCAGACTGTAAACTCTTCATGTATTTCAATCTGGCAGGCGTGTTAAAGAATAAATTTTCAACTAAAATTTTTGTTCCACGAGGACTTGAAACAACTTCCTGTTTTTCAATGTTTCCCCCTTTAGCAACAAGTAACGTCCCTTGTTTCCCTTGCTCTGTAGCTGTTTTTATCGTCATTAAACTAATCGAAGCGATTGATGGTAGAGCTTCACCACGAAAACCTAAGGTCCGAATACGAAAAAGGTCACTCTGGCTTTTGATTTTGGATGTAGCGTGACGTCGTAAACTGAGAACGGCATCCTCACTAGTCATCCCTTCACCGTTATCCGTTATTTGAATCTTTTTAAGACCAGATTCTTCAACCTCTATGGTAATTTGGCTACTTCCTGCATCTATGGCATTTTCAACTAATTCTTTAACGACGCTACTAGGCCTTTCAACAACCTCACCAGCAGCAATCTGGTTAGCTAATATATCCGGTAATTCAATAATTTTAGACAAGTTCATCCCTCCTTTTTTTATGATTTTTTGTAACTTTTTTTGTGATATCTTAGCCATTATACCATATTCAAAATATTAATTTGACAATAACACAATTTTTAGTTGACATCACTCCTATTACCTGTTAGACTTAGGGAGCGTAATAAGTTTTGAAGTTGTATTTTTGTTTAACATTTTTACCTTTTTTATTTTTTACAGTAACATTTTTAGAAAGGTAATAAACAAATGACACAAGGTACAGTGAAATGGTTTAACTCAGAAAAAGGTTTTGGCTTTATTTCTAGCGAAACTGGAACAGACGTCTTCGCTCATTTT
The DNA here is from genome assembly GCF_001811765.1 of Streptococcus sp. HMSC076H09. Lineage (NCBI taxonomy): Bacteria > Bacillati > Bacillota > Bacilli > Lactobacillales > Streptococcaceae > Streptococcus > Streptococcus sp. HMSC076H09. Next base: position 27,973 of record NZ_KV806600.1, read on the forward strand.
TCAGAGATTAAAGTTGATGGCTTCAAAACTCTTGAAGAAGGACAAAAAGTAACATTTGATATTCAAGATGGTCAACGTGGACCACAAGCAACAAATATCAATCTTGTTAAATAATTAAAAAAGAGCCTAAATGAATTATTTAGTCTCTTTTTTGTTGCCTAAAGGCTATTTTATAATAATTTCTTTAAGTCAAATATAGCATTCATAGCTTGCATTGGAGTTAGATTCATTATATCTATCGCTTCTAACTCCTCAATAACCCTACCTGCATTTGAAGGTTCTTCAAAAAGCGATAATTGTCCTTGTTGCTTCTCAGAATCTAGTTCCTCATTTAAGTCAGCAGTAACAGCTTCTTGGGAGGGCGATACGATCAACTGTACTGCATCAGCTTCCAACTGTGATAAAATATCAGTTGCCCTATCCAATAAGTCAATTGGTAAACCAGCTATTTTTGCGACGTGTATCCCATAAGACTTATCCGCAGGTCCAGATTCAATTTTATGTAAGAAGGTAACTTCTCCATCTCTCTCTAAAGTAGCCACGTGTACATTGACAAGCCTTGTCAACTGTTCAGATAAATCTGTCAACTCATGGTAATGAGTCGCAAACATTGTTTTTGCCCTAACACGGTCATGAATATATTCTATAATCGATTGAGCTAATGCCATACCATCATAAGTGGCTGTCCCTCGACCTAATTCATCAAAAAGAATCAAAGATTTATCACTGGCTCGTTTTACAGCTTGATTCGCTTCCATCATTTCTACCATAAAGGTTGATTGCCCAGAAATTAAGTCGTCAGCAGCACCAATCCTAGTAAATATTGCATCAAATACAGGCAAATCAACTTCGTCTGCCGATACAAAACCTCCCATTTGTGCCATAATAACTGTCAAAGCTAACTGGCGCATATAGGTCGACTTACCACTCATATTTGGTCCTGTAATCAACTGGATATCTGTCTGACTATCAAAATAGATGCTATTGGGAATATATTCTTGCACTCCCATCACTTTTTCAACAGTTGCATGACGCCCATTCTTAATCTTAATCTGATGTTGATCATTAAATTTGGGACGAACATAGTGATAATTTTCTGCAACTACTGCCAAACTCTGTAGAACATCAACGGTTGCAATCGTCTTTGCTAACTCTTGAAGACGTTTAATATAAGATTCTACTTGGGCACGAACACGCATAAAAATATCATATTCTAAATTTGAAGATTGCTCGCGAGCTTCGAGCATTTCACCTTCAATTTTGGCTAGTTCTGCTGTTCCATAGCGTTCAGAATTTTTTAATGTCGCTTTACGGAAAAAATGCTCCGGTACTAGTGATAAATTGGAATTGGTAACATGGAAGTAATAACCGTCTTTTTTATTATAATCAATTTTAAGAGTACCGATACCACTTGCTGCTCTTTCCTTAGCTTCAATATCAGCAATCCAACCTGTACCTTCACGCATCACTGTTCGATAATTATCCAATTGCTTATCAAATCCAGACTTGATAATGTTTCCCTCAGTGATAGTAGCCTGTGCTTCTGGGGCTATCGCCGTATTAATTAAACTTTCTAATTCAGGCATAGTGTCAATTTTGTTGACAATGATGTCAAGCTCAGGTTGATTGAAGGACTGTAAAATCATTTTAATCCGAGGAATTTGTGATAAGGTCTGTCCGAGTTGCAATAGATCTTTAGGGTTGGCTTTTCCGAAAGATACTCGACTTGCTAGGCGTTCAATATCATATACACCCTTTAAACTTTCTGTGAGATCGTTTCTCTCAAAAAAATAATCAAGAAACACTTGAATAATATCTTGACGTTCCTTGATTCGATTCATACTTACCAAAGGCCTGTCAATCCAAGTTCTCAGCATTCGAGTTCCCATCGCTGTTTTAGTCTCATCTAACAACCAGTAAAGACTTCCATGCTTCTTGCTTGTTCTAGCATTCTCCAGTAAATCTAGACTATTTTTCGTTGCATATGACATTTGTAAATAGTCCTTTATTTCATAATGAACTACTTTCTGTAAATGACTAAGTTCACGCTTTTGTGTTCTATGCACATATTGTAAAAGTTTTTCCGCAGCAGATATTTCCAAATCAGTTAACTGCTCATCAATCAAATGAATATCATTAAGTCGTTCGTCTTCGTATGATAAAAGCAAGTTCATCTGCTTCGTCAGTAGGTGATTTTTTTCGTCCGTCAATTGATATCCTACTACAATCTCACGAGCTTTTAAATTTAGTATTTCACTACGGACGGACTCAAAATCTGTTAAAAGGGTTGCCTGAAACTCTCCAGTTGAGACATCCATATATGCTAGACCAAATGTTTGTTGATCTTGCGAATCAATCGCTACTAAGAAATTATTAGCACTATCCGGCTTCGTTGACTCCACAACCGTTCCTGGGGTAACAACTTGCACTACCTCACGCTTGACCACTCCCACAGCTTTTTTAGGATCTTCCATCTGCTCAGCAATGGCTACTTTGTAACCTAATTCAACTAAAACGTCAATATACTGTTGAGCTGAGTGATAGGGAACTCCTGCCATTGGGATTGGCTTTTCTGCGTTCTTATTTCGACTAGTCAAGCTAATTTCCAGGATTTGTGCTGCTTTTACCGCATCATCATAAAATAATTCATAAAAATCACCCATTCTAAAAAGCAAAAAAGCATCTGGATAATTCTCTTTTATATCCAGATACTGTTGCATTCCCGGTGATATCGTTGGCTTGGCCATTTCTCACTCCTAACTAACGGGGCTGGCTGCCATGCTCAGCTCCTCAATCATTATATTTATAAACCTACTGATAGTTCTTTTTCAAAAACTTTGGCAATATCTTCATTTTGACAAATCACCAACAAGGTGTCTGCTCCTGCCATTGTTCCTAAAATCTCTGGCAGCCCTTTCTCATCAATAAAGTTTGCTAAAACGCTAGCCTCCCCTAAATTAGTATTTAAAACTAACATAAAACTTGCTCGCGATACTTTCAAAATATATGAGCGTAAGGCTGGGCTAAATCGATTTGAAGTAGCTGTTGATAAACTATAATATAGCTTACCTTCTGGGCTACGTAATTTTAAAAGACCAATCTCACGCAAGTCTCTTGATAGAGTCGCTTGCGTGACATCGATTCCTTCATTTTTTAAATGTAATTTAATTTCTTCTTGTGTGCCAATCTGCCCTGATTGGATCAAACGTTTAATACGTTTTTGGCGTTCTATTTTATTCATGTTATTCAATCCTTTTTAGTTAGAATTATGCTTACCAAATTATATCAAAAAAAATTGTCTTTTTCACTTAGTAGTGATATCGTAATCATTCTGTAAAAAAGCTATAAAGTAGGCTAGTTCTTTACAGAATGCATTATGAATTTAATCAACAAGTTCTCGTCTATTTTTCATAATTATGTTAAAATAGGGTGACTATATTACTAATTAAAATAGGAGATACCATGGATACAAAACATCTAATTGCGAGTGAAATTCAAAAAGTTGTTCCAGATATGGAACAATCGACCATTCTTTCTTTATTAGAAACCCCAAAAAATTCGAGCATGGGAGATTTAGCTTTCCCAGCATTCTCTTTGGCTAAAACTCTACGCAAAGCACCTCAAATAATTGCTAGTGACATTGCTGAACAAATTAAAAGCGACCAATTTGAAAAGGTGGAAGCTGTTGGACCTTACGTTAACTTTTTCCTTGATAAAGCCGCAATCTCAAGTCAAGTTTTAAAACAAGTCTTATCTGATGGTTCTGCCTATGCTACTCAAAATATTGGTGAAGGACGAAATGTTGCCATTGACATGTCTAGTCCAAATATTGCTAAGCCATTCTCAATTGGACACCTTCGTTCAACAGTTATTGGTGATAGTTTAGCTAATATTTTTGATAAAATTGGCTATCATCCTGTTAAAATTAATCACCTTGGCGACTGGGGTAAACAATTTGGAATGTTAATCGTTGCCTATAAAAAATGGGGCAATGAAGAGGCTGTCCGTGCTCATCCCATCGATGAACTTTTAAAACTTTATGTCCGTATTAATGCTGAAGCCGAGACAGACCCTAGCGTTGATGAAGAGGCACGTGAGTGGTTTCGTAAACTTGAAGCTAACGATCCTGAAGCAACTGAATTATGGCAATGGTTCCGTGACGAGTCATTATTAGAATTCAACCGTCTTTACGATCAAATGAATGTTACATTTGATAGCTATAACGGCGAGGCATTCTACAACGACAAAATGGATGAAGTGCTTGAACTGCTAGAATCTAAAAACCTCCTAGTCGAATCTAAAGGTGCACAAGTTGTTAACCTAGAAAAATACGGTATTGAACATCCTGCCCTCATTAAAAAATCCGATGGAGCAACTCTCTACATTACACGTGACTTAGCTGCTGCACTTTACCGTAAACGTACCTACGATTTTGCAAAATCAATCTACGTTGTAGGAAACGAACAGTCTGCACACTTTAAGCAACTAAAAGCTGTGCTTAAAGAAATGGACTACGATTGGTCCGATGATATGACTCATGTTCCTTTTGGCCTTGTAACAAAAGGAGGAGCAAAATTATCAACTCGTAAAGGAAATGTAATTCTACTTGAACCTACTGTTGCAGAAGCTATTAATCGTGCGGCATCTCAGATTGAAGCTAAAAACCCTAACCTAGCAGATAAAGATAAAGTTGCTCAAGCAGTTGGTGTAGGTGCTATTAAATTTTACGATTTGAAAACTGATCGTACAAATGGTTATGACTTTGACTTAGAAGCAATGGTATCATTTGAAGGTGAAACTGGGCCATATGTACAATATGCACATGCTCGTATTCAATCAATCTTACGTAAAGCTAACTTTAGCCCATCTAATAGCGATAATTACAGTCTCAACGATGTTGAAAGCTGGGAAATCATCAAACTCATCCAAGATTTTCCTCGTACTATTGTACGTGCGGCAGATAATTTTGAGCCCTCTATTATTGCAAAATTCGCTATTAATTTAGCTCAGTGCTTCAATAAATATTACGCCCACACACGTATTTTAGATGAAGACGCTGAAATCAGTAGTCGTCTAGCACTTTGCTATGCAACTGCTACAGTATTAAAAGAATCTCTTCGCCTCCTAGGAGTTGATGCTCCGAATGAAATGTAAGAAATGACACTACTAAGACTGTCAAATTTATGACAGTCTTAATTTTTTATATTATAATAATAGCACAACAAGTTACAGGAGAATGCCATGCCATCAGAAAAAGAAATATTAGATGCTCTTAGTAAAGTTTATAGCGAAGAAGTAATACAAGCAGATGATTATTTTCGTCAAGCTATTTTCGAGCTCGCTAGTCAACTTGAAAAAGAGGGGATGAACTCACTCCTAGCTACAAAAATTGACTCACTTATCAATCAATACGTCTTAACACATCAATTTGATGCTCCTAAAAGCATATTTGATCTTAGTCGCTTGGTAAAAACAAAAGCTAGCCATTACAAGGGAACTGCTATCTCAGCTATTATGCTTGGTAGTTTCTTAAGTGGAGGACCAAAATAAAAATACAGGCCAGACAGCCTGTATTTTTATTTATCGTAATTTCTTCGTCGAATTTTAAAATCTGAGCTAATAACTTCATCTACATTTATAACAGAAATAAAAGCATCTGGGTCTAAATCAGCCATGATTTCTTTCACATCACGCACTTCACTTGGGTTAAGAGCTACGTACAAGACATCATGCTCTCTACCTGAGTAGGCACCTTGGCCCCGTAAAAAAGTTACACCCCTATTAATTTCATGCAAAATGGTTGCTGCTGCAGATTCTGATTCTTTGGTAATAATGATCATTCCACGAACAGTGTAGCCCCCATTTTCAACATTTGTTAACACTTGACTAAATACAAAGCTAGCTACTAACGTATATAGCATCTGTTGTAAATTAATATAAACAAGTGAAGACGTTAGAACTATAGCATCAATAAACAATAAGGTTTGCCCTAATTTTATTCCAGATTTTTCCTCTACAATACGACCAATAATATCTGCACCACCTGTAGTTGCACCATATCTAAATACTAAACCACTACCAGTTCCTGCTAAAATTCCAGCAGCTACTGCAACTAACATCATATCGTTTTTCAAAGGGACTGTTACAGGGATTTGTTGCCAAAACCACATGAAAAAAGACATTAACACTGTACCATATATAGTTAACAATAAGGATTTTTTCCCTAAAATCCTAGCCCCTAATATAAATAACGGGATATTAAGGAGAAGTGATGAAAGTGCTGGATTAACTCCGAAAAGTGCATGGATAATCAAAGTGACACCGGAAATACCTCCTTCAGCCAAATGATTAGCCATATTAAATTTGACAAAGCCGAAAGTATAGAGAGCCACACCAAAGGCAATTAAAATAGTTTCTTTTATCTTTGTTTTTAAATCCAGTTTCAACATAGGCTTAATCCTTCCTTATTCAAAAAAGCTAAAGTTGTTTAAACAACTTAGCTTAATAACATCATAATGTTTCCTTAGTGGTGGCTGACCAAAAGTCATATATACAGTTAATCATCATCAACGAATCGTCCAATAATATGAACATTTTCTGCAACGGAAACAAAGGCTTTTGGATCCGCTTTTAGCATTAAATATTTAAAATCACTAAATTCTTCACGTGTTAATATAGTTATTAAAACTGCTTTTTTCTCATGATTATAAGTACCTTCAGCATCATTGATACAGGTTACACCACGATGTAAATCACGATGGATACGTTTAATGACGCAATCAGGCTTACTGGTAACAATCATCGCTTGCATCTTTTTTTGCTTTGTAAAAATGGCATCTGTAACTCTACTTGATACAAAAATGGTCACCATCGAGTACAAAGCGTACTTCCAACCAAATAAAAGACCTGCAAATAATAAAATAATACCATTAATAATAAAAGAAATACTACCTACATCTCTGCCTGTTTTCTTTCTAATTGTCAAACTGATAATATCTGTTCCCCCACTAGAAATTCTAGACTTAAAGCTAAAACCAACACCAGCTCCCATAATTAAACCACCAAAGATAGCATTGATTAAGGGATCAGTTGTAAGGGTGATTTGAGGCATTAGTTGAATGAAGATAGAGCTTACAGTTACTGTGATAAACGTAAAAATAGTAAATTTATGTCCAATCTTACGCCAAGATAATATCAGCAAAGGGATATTAATGGCATAAAAAGCTAAAGCAACTGGTATTTCAAAAGAAAACCAGTGTTTACTGACAGCTGAAATAACCTGAGCTAAACCAGTTGCTCCACTTGAATAAACATGTCCAGGTTGAAAAAAGAAATTGACAGCAACACTGGATAGAATACCATACAGCAATGAAGCCGAAATTTTCTCTGCATATTTTTCTCGTGAGATACTTTTTAAAGTGTGTAAGAGACCAAATTTTTTAGCCCATACACTGATAATATATTTTACCTTTTTTTCTAAAGGGGTTCGTCTAGTTTTCATAACTTTCTACAGTAAGTGATAATTCTTCTAATTGTTGTTCTGAAACGAGACTAGGAGCTTGAGTCATTGGATCACTAGCCTTATTGTTTTTAGGGAATGCAATAACTTCTCGAATATTGTCCTTGCCTGCTAACAACATAACAAAGCGGTCAAGGCCTATTGCCAATCCACCATGTGGTGGGAAGCCGTAATCCATAGCTTCAAGTAAGAAACCAAACTGTTCCTGAGCTGATTCAGCGCTAAATCCTAAAGCCTTGAACATACGCTCTTGTGTATCTTTTTGGTTAATACGTAGGCTACCACCGCCTAACTCATATCCATTCAAAACAATATCATAGGCAACTGCACGTACTTTAGCCAAATCCCCTTCCAACTCATGCGCTGTCTCCGCTGTTGGCAAGGTGAATGGATGATGAGCCGACATATATCGTCCCTCTTCTTCTGACCACTCAAACATTGGCCAATCAACAACCCATAGGAAATTAAATTTAGAATAATCAATGAGTTCAAGTTCTTTTGCAATGCGTGTACGAAGCGCTCCTAAAGTCTCGTTAGCTACTTCAAGACTATCTGCTACAAATAGAATTAAGTCATTATTCTCTAGCTGTAAAGCTTCTGTCAACCTACCTTCAATAGCTGTCAAGAACTTAGCAACCGGACCTGAAATAGTATTATCTGCATATTTTAGCCATGCTAAACCTTTGGCACCGTATTGTTTTGCAATTTCTGTTAATTTATCAATATTTTTTCGAGAGTACTTGTCCGCCTTATCTTTGACAACAATCGCTTTAACTACTGAAGCTTCTGAGAACACCTTGAAGTCAACTTCTTTGACAATTTCTGTCAAGTCTTGTAAAAGCATATCAAACCTTGTATCAGGCTTATCAGACCCGTAGTTATTCATTGCATCATCATATGCCATCCTTGGGAATGGTAAAGAAACCTCTAAACCTTTAGTGTCTTTCATTACTTTAGCAATCATACCCTCAACAATGTCTTGAATTTCTTGATCACTAAGGAATGATGTCTCTAAGTCAACTTGTGTAAACTCAGGTTGACGGTCTCCACGTAAATCCTCATCACGGAAACATTTGACAATTTGATAATAACGATCAAATCCCGCATTCATCAATAGCTGTTTTGTAATTTGAGGGCTTTGTGGAAGGGCATAAAAATGTCCTTGGTTGACACGTGATGGAACCAAATAGTCTCGTGCCCCCTCTGGAGTTGATTTTGTTAGCATCGGAGTTTCGACATCAATAAACTCTAAGTTGTCAAGGTAATTACGGATTGAGTGTGTTACTTTCGCACGTAATTTGAAATTTTCAAGCATTTCCGGACGACGAAGATCCAAGTAACGGTAACGCATGCGTGTATCATCATTTGCCTCAATACCATCTTTAATTTCAAATGGTGTTGTTTTCGAGGTATTAAGAATCGATAATTCTTGCACTTTTAATTCAACTTCTCCTGTTGGTAAATTATCATTAGCTTGTTCTCGTGCTGTCACTACACCGCTAACCTCTATAACAAATTCACTACGGAGACTTTCTGCGGTTGCCATAACTGAGGCTGATACTTCTTCAGGATTAATAACTAATTGCATGATTCCCTCGCGATCGCGAAGATCAATAAAAATAAGGCCTCCAAGGTCACGACGACGACCAACCCATCCTTTTAAAGTAATCGATGTTCCTATGTGCTCACTACGAACACGCCCAGCATACATACTACGTTTCATCTGTTTTCTCCATTTAAAATATTCATTCCAACCTATTATAACAAAAAGCACCTAAAAACCCCACCCATTAAGGAGAGTTTTTAGGAACTGTTTTACAATCCTAATTGTTTAAGCACAGATGAAAAATCTGTTTTAATGTTTTCAAAACTAACTTTAACTTCTTGACGTGTTTGATTATTTTTTAAACCGACCTCTTTCGAATCTACTTCACTGCTACCTAATGTCATAATCACTTTAGCATTAAAAGTATCTGCAGACTTAAATTGTGCTTTGATTTTACGACCCAAATAATCACGCTCTACTTTAAAACCCTGATGACGTATTGATTGTGCCAAATCTAAGGCAGCTAGATTAGCCTCTGATCCTAATACAGCTATATACAGATCTATAGTATTTTCTATTGGTAAAGAAATCCCTTGCTTATCTAATATTAAGAGCAAGCGTTCTAATCCTAATCCAAAACCAAATGCTGGTGTTTCTGGTCCACCAAAATAGGATACTAAGCCGTCATAACGGCCTCCAGCACAGATCGTTAATTCATTATCTTCAATCTCAGTGATAAACTCAAAAATAGTATGACTATAATAATCAAGACCACGAACCATATTAGTATCAATGATGTATGGAATATTTAGAGCATCAAGCATATGACACACAGCATCAAAGTGGGCTTGGCTTGACTCATCTAAATAATCTAAAATAGAAGGAGCATTTTCAACTGCTAGTTTGTCTTCTGGCTCCTTAGAGTCTAGTACGCGCAATGGATTTTCATTCAAACGACGTTGACTATCCTTAGACAATTGTTCACGTATGGGTGTTAAGTAATCAATAAGAGCTTGGCGATAGGCCTGACGACTTTCTGGATTCCCTAAACTATTAAGATGAAGTTTAACGTTTTTGATACCTAAATCTTCAAATAGATGATGTCCCATTGCGATTGTTTCAACATCAGTTGCTGGATTATTTGATCCAAAGCACTCAACGCCTACTTGATGAAATTCTCGTAAACGACCAGCCTGTGGGCGCTCATATCGGAACATTGATCCAATATAATACATTTTGGTTGGTTTTTGAACTTCTGGTGCAAATAGTTTATTTTCAACATAAGAACGTACAACAGGTGCTGTTCCTTCTGGACGAAGCGTAATGTGACGATCTCCTTTATCATGAAAATCATACATCTCTTTTGTAACGATATCCGTTGTATCCCCAACTGAGCGACTAATAACCTCGTAATGTTCAAACATTGGTGTACGAATTTCATCATAATGATATTGTTTAAAGAGATTGCGTATAACATTTTCAACGTATTGCCACTTTGCTGATTCTCCAGGTAAGATATCCTGAGTCCCTTTTGGTTTTTGAAGTTTCATAAGTTTACCTCTTCGATTAGTTTTCTCTTTAAACATTCTACCATTTTTTCTTATATTTTAAACAAGCATATATCATTTGCTTTAGTTTGATAGTATTTTCACCGTGAAATTGTAAAAATAAAAAGTTTTGTCAAGTAACTTTACTTTACAAAAAAGATATGTTATCATAGTGAAGTTGATGAAAATCAAAACTTACACATCGAAAGGAAGAATAAGAAAATGGCAGTACCTGCACGTCACACTTCAAAAGCGAAGAAAAACAAACGTCGTACACACTACAAATTGACAGCTCCATCTGTACAATTCGACGAAACTACTGGAGATTACTCACGTTCACACCGTGTATCACTCAAAGGATACTACAAAGGACGTAAAATCGCTAAAGCTAACGAAGCTAAATAATAGAAGGGAGATACCATGCGCGTAAATATTACACTTGAACATAAAGAATCTGGTGAACGCTTGTACCTTACTTCAAAAAACAAACGTAACACTCCAGACCGTCTTCAATTGAAAAAATACTCACCAAAACTTCGTAAACACGTTGTTTTCACTTAAGTTAAGTAAGGGTTTCAGTACACGTCAATAGACGTCAAAATATTGATTTTAAGCGATTTTTGATTTTTTGAAACTCATTATATCGCACTACAAATCAATAAAAACTCTACCTTTTACTCTACCTTTTTTAGATAAATATATCATCTGGATATTGAAGTTAAGCCCTGCTATCATTTCGATGGCAGGGCTTTTTAATATTTGTACACTAACTTCTTATCTATATTTTGGTGGATTTTAAGTTGACATCTACAAAGTTTAATGTTAGAATACATTCAAAAATATATTTGAATGAGGTATTTTATGATTCAAAATGTTGTTACTTCAATAATCCTGTATTCTGGGACAGCCGTAGACTTACTTATTATCCTAATGTTATTTTTTGCCAAAAGAAAAAGCAGAAAAGACATCATTAACATCTATTTAGGACAATTTCTAGGCTCTGTTAGTCTAATATTCCTAAGTTTGCTTTTTGCATTTGTCTTAAATTATATTCCTAGTAAAGAGATTTTAGGTTTACTCGGTTTGATTCCAATTTTCCTAGGCCTAAAAGTTTTGCTTTTAGGAGATTCTGATGGAGAAGCTATTGCAAAAGATGGTTTGCGAAAAGACAATAAAAACCTGATTTTTCTAGTCGCTATGATTACTTTTGCAAGTTGTGGCGCTGACAATATTGGTGTCTTTGTCCCATATTTTACCACCTTAAATTTAGCGAATTTGATAGTGACTTTACTTACTTTTCTAGTCATGATTTATCTCTTGGTTTTTTCTGCACAAAAATTAGCACAAGTCCCTTCTGTTGGAGAAACTTTGGAAAAATATAGCAGATGGTTTATTGCCGTTGTCTATTTAGGATTGGGGATGTATATCCTGATTGAAAACAACAGCTTTGACATGCTATGGGCTGTGTTAGGCTAGGAGAAAAAATTATGAAAAAAGATAGTATCTGTCAAGTGGATGTTATAAATCAACAAAATGTTACAACCGCAACGAACTACCTTGAAAAGGAAAAAGTCCAAAAATCACTTCGCATTTTATCAAAATTTACCGATAATAAACAGATAAATATCATCTTTTATCTCCTTGCCGTCGAAGAACTCTGTGTCTGCGATATAGCCTGTTTATTAAATCTCAGTATGGCATCTGCCTCCCACCATCTTCGTAAACTAGCCAATCAAAACATCTTGGACACTAGAAGAGAGGGGAAAATTATATATTATTTTATAAAAGATGAGGAAATCAGAGATTTTTTTAATCAACTAGGATAACAACTATTTCTACTACTTTCTACTTTTCCATGATTATAGGGGGATTATATATGAAATTTTTTGAAGAAAATTATTCACAAGAAATACCTACTCGTATCAAAAATTTAAGAAAAAAATACAATATTACACAAAGCGAACTAGGCAATGCAGGTCAAGTTAGTCAAGTTGAAAGTGGTAAGCGACCAATTACGAGTTCGATGTTAGTTTATTTAAATGCTCTAACCGCTTCGAGCTATACGTATATCGTTTTTGGAGAGTTAGATGAGTTTATTGAGAATCTGTTTCATTATTTTTTCAGTTCTATTTTATATAGAGATTTAGAGGCTGTAGATGAAAAACTATATTCTTTCATGAGTGATGATTTAATTTCAATCCAATCAAGTTGTCTAAGTATTGCCAAGACATTTGCAAATTTCAATATTCAAAGAAAAAGATTTATGATTTCTACTGAAACTGAAATGGATACTTTTCACAAGAAAGATGACATTGACGTATGGGTTGGTGGAAAAAGTGATAACCCCGCTAGAAGTTTTAGAACCCGTACCATCAATGAATTGACTGTCATTGATTTTGAAGAAATGTTTGATATTCTTTGGTTGATGTTAGGGGATAATTTAATTAAATCATTTGAAGTTAATGTCTGTGGTATCCTATTTGAATTAGGCGGAAATGACATACCCTCAACATTTAGGCAAGAAAACATTGATCCTCTCATCAATAAATGGTGGTATGATAATGTTTCGACAGAAATTATCCCTAATCTAATAAAAAAACTCAAAGAAAATCCCTTGTTTAATATCGGATTTATGGTAAATGATATATTAGAAAGAATGTATAAAGAGAATATTCCAAAATCTTACCTTACATCCGTCCCATTAGTTATTTCTCAAAAAGGAAGAACAACCTATTCGTTTAGTATGACTGGTGGTCAACAAATAGATGGAGTGAAATTCACACAGATATATGAGGACTATATGAAATTACTCAGTCAAGGTAAGGATATCGCAGAGTTATATCAAAAATATTCTAAAGAAGAGTTGGCAAATCTAGGCATTAATATTTATCAATCCAATGATATAGAAAGGACTGAGGAAAGAACTTTTGATGAAATTATCAGTTGGGTTTCCAACCCTTATGCAACAAGACCAATTCAAGAAAGGCACACTATTCAATTAGAGCCAACAAGATTTTCACTAGAGGATAAGAAAAGAATTGAAGAAGCTGCAGCTCAAGGACTAAGCGAAATCGACCTTATTGATTTAGTTGACCTATATGATATTAATTTAGACAATACAAGCGTCAATCGCCATATTGTGGGGTTATTGACTAATAACACCCAAGTAACATACTATTTCCAAGAACAATTAAATAAGGAGTTGCTGTCAATGGCTCACGCTTTAGATAACGTACAACAGGCCTTTATTAAATTATTAAGTGAAGAGGAGATACGAAAATTTGCTCTTTAAAGACTAGGTGAATCGCCTAGTCTTTTTTTGCGCCTCGTTTTACAAATTAGTCTATTGAAGTAAAAAAAGAAGTAAAAAATAAAAGAACATTACGCCTTATACTGAATATATCAAGAAAAACTCTTGATATAAATTTTAATAGTCCAAATTGATGGCCATCAAAGGACAGATTGAAACAAATATGATGACATGACGATAAAGGTCATGTCTTGCATAGAATTGTTTCGCTGTTTCTTTGTTGTGCCTTTTGGTATACTCAGCGTTCAATATTTGCTCATTTTGTTTCCTTCTGTCCAAAGGACAGAAAGGAGCTCATCATTATGAGTAATAAAGTACAAGAACGTCGTGAGCGTAAAATCAAAGAAGCTATTAAAGCTAAAAATTGGGATGAAGTAACTCGTTTGCTTCAACAAGAACAAAGTAACGCAGAACGTCGTGACCGATACCACAATAGACGAATCAAAGACGAAACAATAGCTAGCAAAAATGCCAAAAAGTCTGTACGTTATGATGTCATTGCAAGTTCTGATTTGAATCCCGAAGAAGCTTTAATCCTAGAGGAGTTAAGACAAGCTATTCGTGAAGCTAAAGCATCCCTATCAGAAATTGACAGTAAGATTGTTGAAATGATAGCGGAACAAGGTTCAAGCTATAAAGAAACGGCTCGCTATATCACTGAACATTATAAGAAAATGAGTGATGTAACTGTTAAATCCCATTATTGTAAAGCGCTAAAAAAATTAGCTCCTTTATTAAAAGCTTACCGCTAATCCCTCAAATCCAGTGTCTCTGTCACTGGATTTTTTGTAAAAAAAAATTAAAAATTCAACAAATAACTTTGCGTTTAGCTGTCTCATTCTCCTTAGTAATGAGGAGGTGGTCAGATAACCTAAAAAACAAAGTCCAGCTCATGACCCAAACCGAGCCTGTCGCATTCACACTATCTCTTATTCATAAGGAGGATTTGCCCTATGGCGTTTAAAATGAAAACCACAAAAGGTGGTTATACAACTACATTGGCTGATAAAATTATCAGTCAAAAACAACCGATTTACTCACTTAGTACCGAACTTGAACCACAACAACGGTTTGAAGAAGGAAAACCAACCGGAGAAATCGTAGCTTATAAAGCATGGTTTGTACAGGAAGGGCAAGACCCTTTCCAAGTAAAATTTGAAGAAACGATTGAGCTTCCAGCTTTTCAATCCATGATTCAATTTGACACACTACAAGCCTGCGAAGTAAAATATAACATCTACTTCAAAGCAAATGGTATCAAGGAGGTTCGGTAATGACTTCACAATCTCGTGATGTGCTGAACCAATCTTACCTGCAATCTTACCTGCTCCAGAGCCTAAACATGGCTCTGGGGGCTTTAATGCAGGGAGAAACCAGCTACACCAATTCTTTTAATATTGTTATTCAAGCAGACGGCTTTATCTTTGTCCCTCGTCTACCATGTGCTTATATCCTTGATGATGACTTGTACAAGAAAATCTTTCTGATTGCCAATGCTTCACTTTATCCACAATATACGCTTCTAAAACAAAACGCTACCTATTTTGTCCCTCTAGAAACAGATGACTTACACACTCAGCGTGGATTATTTTTCCCTTGGAAAAAGGGAATTTCAGAACGTTTAGTCATTCCAGATTTGGATAAGTTTTCAGCTAGCTTGCCACAGGGGAAAATCCCTATCATGAAGTACTTTGAACTCAATTTAGATAAGGTTAATCACTGGGCTATTGCTGGAAATTCAGGTTCTGGGAAATCGTACGCTCTCACTTATTTCTTGAGTGTACTAAAGCATATGTCTGACTTGATTATCATTGACCCTAAATTTGATACCCCAAGTCGATGGGCAAGAGAAAATCACGTTGCTGTTATACACCCTGTTGAAAACCGTTCAAAATCAGATTTTGTCTCACAGGTCAATGAACAATTAAGTCAGTGTGCAACTCTCATTCAGAAACGACAAGCTGTCTTGTATGATAATCCCAATCATCAATTTACCCATCTAACTATTGTTATTGATGAAGTCCTCGCTCTATCAGAGGGAGTCAATAAGAATATCAAAGAAGCCTTTTTCTCCCTACTCTCACAGATTTCCTTATTAGGACGTGCTACCAAAATCCATCTGTTTTTGGTAAGCCAGCGTTTTGACCACAATACTATTCCAATTTCAGTGAGGGAACAGCTAAACGTATTGTTGCAAATTGGAAATATCAATCAGAAAACTACTCAATTTTTATTTCCAGACCTAGACCCAGAGGGTATTGTTATTCCAATAGGACATGGGACAGGTATCATTCAAGTTATCGATAATGAACATCCCTACCAAGTTCTGCCCTTACTCTGTCCAACCTACTACACTAAACGAGGTATTCTATGACCAATAAAACCTACTTTATGAGAAGTTTTAATCTCATACTATATTTATTTCTATTTGCACCTATCTGTTCTGCATTTGGATGGTTATTCAATTATCTTTCCGTTCAATTAACAAATATCACGTTTGTCAATTTAGATACGGTCAAAAGTATTACGGATATCATTAGTTCCGTTTGTCATGGATTTGCACTTATTTCTCTTCTACTTGCCTTATTTTTGGTTGGATTAGAAATAATACAACGGTTGAAAACAGATAGTCTTTGGAACTATATCCAATCTGTCTATCACACTTTTCTGTTGCGACACTTCCTGTTTCAGCGTGAACGAGTACAGAAGATAAGCAATCTTGAACATCAGACGGTTACTACTATCAACCCAATCCATAACGGATTTAACCGAGCTGTTCGTAAGTGTATCGTAGATATACGAAAAGATACCATCACTATTTTTCTAAAAGTCCCTAGAGACCAACAAGGGCAAAAAATCCTAAAAGAGATGGAAGCACAATTAAAAGAAGAAATCGTCAGCCAACACGCAGACTATTATTTCTCCTCTCCTATTCGAGTTCGTAACCAATTGTGGTTCACTGGACAAAAACGTTAATCCCTTGGGGCTGTGGCTTGCGTTAAGCAAAAGCCAGACAGCCCCTTTTTATATTCTTTTCTATCATGACCTATTGGGGTGACTACGACCCCCAATAGGTCAATAATCAATAATCACAAAAAATTCAATTTTTTCAAAAAAACTTTGCATACGACCTGTCATTTCTCCTTAGTAATAGAACCCAAAAGAAATGAGGTAACTGCCTATGGCAAAAGAACAGCGCTCAACCAAATGGACTTTTCTCTTCTACGAGGAAAGCGCCCCAGAGAACTACTTGAATATATTAGAGGAACTCCATATTCCGTTTATTCTTAGTCCTTGGCACGATAAGGACGTTAATAGACAGACGGGAGAGTTCAAGAAATCGCACAAACACGGTGCTTTCTTCTTTGATTCACTGAAAAGCTATTCACAAGTATCAAATATCATCAGTGACAAACTAAACGGTCCAGCACATGTGGAGGTAGTTATGTCTCCCACTGGTTTATTTGACTACTTTACCCATGCGGAAAATCCAGATAAGACCCCCTACAACATTGAGGATATTGAAGTCGGTTGCGGCTTTAATTTAGAAAAATTCTTGATGGAGATGAACTCCTCGGATTTTATACATGAAGTAGTTGATATTATCGAAGAGAACGACTTTACCGAATTTGAAGAATTGGTCTGGTATGCCCGAGCAAACAATACCAATTTATTAGGGCTTATCATTGAACGTACATATTTCTTCGCTAAATACCTAGATTCACGAAGATACAATCCTAATCGACTCCATAATTCAAACACAGAGGAGAAAGAGAATAATGAATAACGAAAAATTAGAACAAATTGAACAATTATTGCAAACACTTATCAAACTCATTCAAATCAAAGAACAGAACATACCACTAAAGATAATACAACAGCGAGAATTGCTAAAACAGCTAAATATCTCCCCAAACACACTAAAAACTTGGGAACAAAAAGGATTAAAAAGATTAGAACCTCCTATAGAGGGAACTCGAACCGTCTTCTATCTACTAGATGATATTATCAACTTTTTACAATCCTAATTCTGAAAATTTGTGCTAAAATAGTTTTATCTAAAAGAAAGAGTGGTAACTATTTTAGCCTACTTCAATATCCATGAAGAAAGGCAAATATGGAAACTGAAACAATTATTCATAATGGCAAAAAAGTCATTAAAAAAATCAAAAAAGATAAGTCCATCTCATACACTTTGAAGGGGACATTTCTGGGAAAAGATATCAAAACTGGTAAGCAAGTCACTACTACCATTACAGCCAAGACACTAAAACAGTTAGATAGAGCAATCATTCAAGCACGACTAGAATTTGAAAAAAATGGCTCAACACGAGAAAAAGTTATCGTCATTGATACACTGGAAGATTTAGCTGAAGAATGGTTTAAATCATATAAAACCTGGGTTAACTCGCATAATACTCTGAACAGAGTAAGAGGTTATCTTGATAATTATATTATCCCTAAATTTGGAGATTACAAACCAGATAAAATTGAATCTGCGGATATCCAGCTTTGGTTAAACGATTTGGCAAAGAAATCAAAAGAGTCCATTGAATCTGGTATAAAGCGTGCTGATAAAGGTAGTGCTAAAGATTTTGGTGCTGTTATCCATAAGTTGAAAGATATTTTTGACTATGGAATTACAAACTATGGACTAATCACTAATCCTGTTAGCACTGTTAAGATACCACCTAAGCCAAAATCAAATAAGCAACGCATCATGGTATTACATGATGATGGTCTTGTAATATGGCTTAATTATCTTGAAAGTTTAGATAACAATAGAGCCAATCGTAGATTTAAGTTAATTTGTAATACTCTATTAGCCTCCGCTTTGCGAATAAATGAATTACTTGCATTGACGATTGATGACCTAGATTTTGAAAATTCTTCTATTAACGTCAGTAAAACATTGATGTGGAAAACCGCAAATAAAAAAGATGGGACAAAAGGGGAAGTTATCTGTAAAGCTACACCAAAAACTGATGCAGGAAATCGCTCTGTCCCTGTCCCTCCCCCCATAATAGAAAAACTCAGAGATTTCCACCACGAAATGAACAAGTATCTTGAATTGCACAACAGACATAGAACAAAACTGATTTTCCCTACAATCTATGGGAACTATATGTGTGACAGAAACGAGAGAACAACTCTTAAGAAAAGGTTAGTAGGTCTTGGATTACCAAACTATGGTTTCCATTTATTCCGACATACTCATGCTTCAATGCTACTTAATGCTGGAACAAATTGGAAAGAACTCCAAGTCAGAATGGGACATAAATCCATTTCAACTACAATGGATACTTACGCTGAATTAGCACCACAACGAAAGTTAGAAGCTGTGGGGATTTATCTTGAAAAGATTGCTGAGCTAACGCAATAACTACTCTACCATTCACTCTACCTTTTATTATGTAGCATTCTAGAAACATTGATGTACCAACGTTTCTAACAGCTAAAATAGAAATTATTTAACTCTTACTGAAGTTAAATAATTGATTATAAAAAAGCCTATGAAATCAATATTTCTGGGCTTTTTATTTTTAAAAATAAAATCTGACAAAAAAGTATAAATTTACCTCTTACCTTCAGGTAGTTAGTCATTCTTTTAAAACTCACTTTTTTATAACTGAAAATATTGTTCTTAATTTTAAAAATTCATTTTACGACTATATACTCAGAAGTAACAAACCTAATCCAAGGTTTGAAAAAAGAAAGAAGGAAGTCAGTATGACAAACTATAAAAACAACTTTAAAAAATTCATGAGCAATAAATTATACGTAGGGTTAGCTTCCATTACGCTACTTGGTATTGGGGGAGCTATAGGAGTAAGTGGAGCTGCATTAGCGCATAACCATCACTCAGAACACATGTCTTTTGAACATAAGCATGAAGGACACGATAAACATCACGATCATAGAGAAAAATACTCACTAAAAACATTAAAGAATATCTCGACAAAAATCGATTATAAGACTGCCTTAGAAACTGCCAAAAAAGAAGCTCGCTCAGGCTTTATTTCACAAATTGAATTAAATACCAAAGGTGATACACCTTTTTATGAAATCAAAGTTATTGATAATAAAATAGCTAAAAAATATAAAATTGATGCTAATTCTGGGAAGATCCTTTCAACAACATCAGATAATCAACTCAATTCAAAAGATGCCCAATTAAAACAACCAAGTAAAGATATTCAGACTGCATTACAAGCTATTCAAGCAAAATATAAAAATGCAAAAATAAAAGAAATTTCTCTTGCGAATAACAAATCAAATAAGCTAGTTTATAAAGTAAAACTACTTGATGGAAATACTCCTAAGATTGCCCAATTTGATAGTGATAAAGCATCATTTATAAAGGCAAATAAGCTTAATACAACTCATAAAAATCACGACTAATACTAGTGTATTAAAGGGAATAGGACCTCAGTACTCCATTCCCTTTTGTGATATAATGGAAAAAAGCCATACGGAGGCCAAAAAATGAAAATCCTTGTTGTTGAAGATGAGTTTGACTTGAACCGTAGTATTGTAAAACTTTTAAAAAAGCAACACTACAGTGTTGACAGTGCTTCAAATGGTGAAGAAGCCTTACAATTTGTTTCAGTGGCAGAATATGATGTGATTATCTTAGATGTAATGATGCCAAAAATGGACGGCTTCACCTTTTTAAAACTGCTTCGCAACAAAGGAAGTCAAGTATCTATTCTTATGTTGACTGCTCGAGATGCCGTTGAAGATCGTATCGCAGGTCTAGATTTTGGTGCGGATGATTACCTTGTAAAACCATTTGAATTTGGAGAACTCATGGCCCGAATTCGAGCTATGTTACGACGTGCAAATAGACAAGTATCTTCTGATGATATTCAAATTCAAGATATAACAATCAATTTATCTACAAAGCAAGTTTGGAGAAACGACAATTTGATTGATTTAACAGCTAAGGAATACGAAGTCCTTGAGTATTTGGCACGTCACAGAGACCAAGTCCTCTCTCGTCATCAAATTCGTGAACACGTTTGGGATTATGATTATTATGGAGAGTCCAATATTATTGATGTCCTTATCAAAAACCTTCGTCGAAAACTAGATAACAATCGAGATGGATCACTAATAAAAACTAAACGAGGTTTAGGATATGTTATTCCAAAGTAAAATAAATTACCCTAAAAAGTCTAGCATCATCACTCAAATTACCCTCTGGTACAGCTCTTTTATTTTTATCCTTGTTATCGGTGTATTAATTGGTTCATTTTTTATTTCAAAAAGCATTGCTGAAAACAAATCTAAAAAAAATTTAGAAGCTAAAGCTGTGCAAATGAGTCAAGCGTTAGCTAAAGGTCATCGGTATGAGGCTTTTGAAGATGGAATATTTTATTCAGTCTATGACCAAAATGGAAAAGTTATCTATTCTGGTTTTCCAAAAGGATTTAAAAGGGATTTAGACCATCAACATAAACATAAAAAGAAATTATCTCTATTTTCCATGGAGAATCGTACCTTTCAGTATGTTGATATTCCAATTTCTGGGAAAAATCAGTGGTTACGTGCTATCCGTACTGTTGACAGACTGGATAAGCAATTAACTGAATTGTTATTTAGTTTGGGTATCGTTCTTCCTCTTATGTTGATTATAATAACTGTTGGTGGCTATTTAATTTTAAAGCGCACTTTTAGACCGATTCAAGAAATTACTGAAACCGCTCAATTTATTACCCAAAATGAAGACTATACTAAGCGAATTATCACTAAAAATAACGAAAATGAATTAACTGAGCTAGCAGCTGTTATCAATACTATGTTGGCTTCTATTGAATCATCATTTGTTCGGGAAAAACAATTTAACAATGATGTTTCTCATGAACTACGGACTCCTGTAACAGTTATACTTTCTGAAAGTGAATACGGAAAAAACTACGCAGAAAATTTAAGTGAAGCAAAAGAATCCTTTGAGGTTATACACCGTCAGTCACTATCAATGAAAAAATTAGTTGAGCAACTTCTAGAATTGACTAAGGCAGAAAATCCATTATCAATTCAGTTAGAACCTCTTAATTTCTCAATTATGATGAAGCAACTAGTATCCGATTCGAGTAGATTATTAGATAATACCCCTATACACCTTGACTCTCAAATCGAAGATGACCTTTGGATTATAGGTCAACAAACACTACTCAAACGGCTTTTTGATAATCTATTTTCAAATGCTATTAAATTTACAAACAATCATATTTCTATTAGTCTAAGACAGTCCGATAATCAAATTGTCTTCTCTATTAAAGATAATGGTCTAGGTATCTCAGTTGATGACCAAAGTAAAATTTGGAACCGTTTCTATCAAGTGGACTCTGCTCGAACCAAGGATAGTCAGTCTGGAATTGGTTTAGGGCTATCTTTAGTAAAACAAATCGCTACAATACACCGTGCTAAAATATGGGTTGATTCTAAACCTGATGATGGCAGTCAGTTTACGCTCACCTTTCCAAAATTGAAGAAAGACTAGAGAAAGGAAATAAAAAAAACGATAGATTACACCTATCGTTTTTTTTATTTAACTTAAACTCAATTTATTATATCTCTTCAGATATTTTTGAGACTAATAGCTGAAATCTTTAAAGTATTAAAACTTGTAGAACTAACAAACCGCCACCAAATATTAGGAGGAATAAAACAACCGGCCACACAAATTTTAGCCAATGGGAGTACTTCATATCTAACATCTGCAAGGTTGCCATAACTAGTCCAGTAGGTGCTAAAAACAACATTGCATACTGCCCAAATTGATAAGCCATTACTACTACTGAACGAGGAATCCCAACAGTATCTGCAAGAGGTGCTAGAATTGGCATTGAAAGTACTGCTAAACCCGACGAGGATGGAACAACAAATCCTAACACAAAGTAGATAAACATCATAACAATGATAAAGACAGAGCCACTAACATGTGAAGCTAATTTTGAAGCTGTGTAAAGCATCGTATCTGATATATAACCTTGGCTCAAAATAATATTGATACCACGCGCTAAACCAATGATTAATGAAACCCCAACAAGGCTTGATGCACCATTAACAAACTCATCAACAACATCCCTTTCTCCAATACCATTTGCCCCAGTTGCTGTTAAAAACATAATAATAATTGTAATAGCTAAAAAGGAAGAAGCCATGGTTGGAAACCACCATCCCTGTGACATTACTCCCCAAACCATCAAAGGAAATGAAATAACAAATAAACTTAAAATAATTTTTTGTCTAATAGTAAAGAGTGAGGGTGTATGGTTAGTTGTCATGCCCCATTTAGCATTAAATTCTACTCTATCTTCATAGGAATATGAAAACTCTGGATTCGCTTTTATTTTTTTAGCATACCAATGTAGATACACCACAACAAAAATAGCACCTGCAATACACCCTGCTGTACGCCATGATAAGCCTTCTGTGAAACTAATACCAGCTGCATTTGAAGCAATAACAGAAGAAAACGGATTAATTGTTGAAAATGATGTCCCAACAGAACTTGCTAAGAAAATAGCACCTACACAAATGATAGAATCATAACCCATGGCTAAAAAGATTGGAACTAAAATAGGATAAAAAGCAACTGCTTCTTCTTCAATACCACATAGAGTACCGCCTAAAACCATCAATAAGGAAACTAAAAATATCAATAAAAACTCTCTACCTTTGGTTTTCTTTGTTAAAGCTAGAAGACCAGACTCAAAAGCGCCACTCTTTCTAACTACTCCTATCATGCCTCCAAGTACCATGATAAATACCATAATATCAACAGCTTCAATGGTTCCATTTACCATACTAGTCGTCACGGAGCCAATGCCTGCTGGATTTTGCTTCAAACGTTTGTAAGTATTTGGAACTGAAACTGGCTTACTAATAGCACCAGAAGTAAATTCTTTAATTTTAATTTTGACATTCATCTTATCCAACTGTGTTTGCGTTGCTGGAACATGAACTGTCTTACCATTTGGATCTGTTACTACTAGTTTGGATGATGCTGTATCAAATTGTAATTTTGAATAGGACCCAGCAGGTATCCACCATGTAGCCAAAACCGAAAAGATTGTTAAAATGAATAATATTGTAAAGGCACCTGGCATTCGAAAACCTTTACTCCTTTTGTTTTCACTGTTTGTCATTTTTTCTGGCATGACACGCCTCCTCTATAATAAAAATAGATTGACTTCATCAGAAAAAGTGCAAAGATGAAGGTTAAATAATCATTTCTTTGCACTTATCTGAGATTACTTAGTTATACGTGTTCCTAATTTCCCATCTAATGCATCTTCTAAACCATTTAATGAGGTGATTAAGGCTGTTCCTTTCGGATTGTGATCTAAGAAACTCATACAGGCTATTACTTTAGGTAACATACTTCCTTTTGCAAACTCACCTTGGTTAACGTAATCAATCATTTGATTCTCATTAACCTCTGTTAAAGCTTTTTGATTTTCTTTACCAAATTGAGTATAAACATAATCAACTGCAGTGAGAATAATCAATTGATCCGCAGCTAGTTCTCCTGCTAACAGTGCACTAGATTTGTCTTTATCAATAACAGCTGCAATACCTTCATAACCTCCCTTATTAATGACAGGGATGCCTCCACCTCCACCTGCGATAACTAGGGTATCATTTTCAATAAGTGTTTTAATGCTATTAATTTCGATGATTTTTTTAGGTTCAGGTGAAGCAACAACACGACGATACCCTCGTCCAGCGTCTTCTACGAAAGTATACCCTTTCTCTATAGCAATCTTTTCTGATGTCTCCTTATCATAAAAGGTGCCTATAGGCTTGGTAGGTGCGCTAAATGCTTGGTCTGATTCATCCACCTCAATTTGGGTAATAATTGTAGCAACTTCCTTATTTATTCCCTCTTGACGTAATTCATTTAAAAGGCTCTGTTGGAGATGATAGCCTATGTATCCTTGGCTCATTGCTCCACATTCTGGAAAAGGAAAATTAGTTCCTTGACCACTCTCAGCCGCAAAATTCATTCCTAAATTAATGGCACCAACTTGTGGTCCATTACCATGACTTACAACAATTTCGTGTCCCTTTTTTATCAAGGCCACCAATGATTTTGCAGTATGTTTTACTAATCTTAATTGTTCTTCTGGAGAATTTCCTAAGGCATTTCCTCCTAGTGCAACAACAATTTTTGCCATGAAAATTCCTCCTAATCACCTAAAGTTGCTACCATAACTGCTTTAATAGTATGCATACGATTTTCAGCTTCTTGGAAAACAACTGAGTGAGGGCCTTCAAAAACTTCATCTGATACTTCCATTTCCTTCAAACCATATTTTTCATAAATGTCGTATCCAACTTTAGTATCTATATTATGAAATGAGGGCAAGCAATGCTCGAAAATAACGTTTGGATTTTCTGTCATATTAAGCATTTCTTGGGTAATACGATAGGGTTCTAAAAGAGCTATTCTTTCTTTCCAAACTTCATCCGGTTCTCCCATTGAAACCCAAACATCTGTATATAGGACGTCTGAATCTCTGACGCCTTCTGCAATATCAGCAGTGATTTCAATAGAAGCACCAGTAGTTTTCGCAATTTCTTGACATTTAGAGAGTAGTTCAGGATCTGGCTCTAATTCTTTAGGACAAACCAAATGATAAGTCATGCCTACAATAGAAGCACCGATCATCAAGGCATTAGCGACATTGTTACGTCCATCACCCACATACGTAAAGCGAATATCTTTATAGGGCTTATGTAAGCATTCCTTAGCGGTCAGAAAATCGGCTAGTACTTGCGTTGGATGATCAGCATCGGTTAAACCATTCCACACAGGAACTCCTGAAAATTCGGCTAAAGTCTCAACTGTTTCTTGAGAAAATCCACGATACTCAATACCATCATACATACCACCTAGCACACGCGCAGTGTCTTTTGAGGTCTCTTTTTTACCCATCTGACTGCCTGTTGGACCTAAATAAGTAACATGAGCTCCTTGATCGTGAGCAGCAACTTCAAAAGCGCAACGTGTCCGTGTAGAATCTTTTTCAAAAATCAAAGCGATATTTTTACCAACAAGTTTTTGTTGTTCAATTCCTGCGTATTTAGCACGTTTTAAATCTTCTGAAAGTTTTAAAAGAAATTCAACTTCTGCTGTACTAAAATCCAATAAAGTAAGAAAACTACGGTTACGTAAATTTTTCATTGCTTATTGCCTCCTTTTTTTTTATACTCTTATTGTAGATATCGCTTTCAAAAATAATCAAAATTCATCAAAAATCTTCAAAAAAACTTTAAGGACATTTATATGCTAGATATATTATCAGAAAAACATCTAGAAAGAAGGCAGCGTATTATTATCTCTGCAATAGCTATCGCCTTAGCTGCTCAAATCAATATCTCAATACTTGCTGATGGGTTTATTATGACCTTATCTTTGTTCATTTTGCCTGTCTTTTTATATTTTAATGACGACATTAATCCAATTCTTCTCTGTCTAGGAATTACTTTTGCTTCTCCTATCTTCAGAGGAATCATATTAAGTATCGCTGGCGAGGCTGAGATTCATCAAATAATTGAATTCGTTTTAACTGATATGGCGTTTTATATTTGTTATGGCATCACCTTTTATACTATTTATTGGCATCGTTCCTACCGTAATAAAGGTACTTTTTTCTTTTCTATCATTATTTGTGATTATTTTGCCAACCTTGTAGAAATTAGTTTTCTCATAAAGTTTAACAATTATACTATAACTATATTCGCTACTTTATTTGCCATAGCACTTTTGCGAGCTTTTATTAGTTGCGCTGTGGCTTATACTTATAGTTATCTATCACTTCTCTTACAAAAAGACGATCACGAACGTCGATACTATTATTTTATGTGGTCAACTTCAGCCGTTAAAAGCGAGGTTTATTTTATGCAAAAAAATATCATTGAAATTGAAAACATCATGAAAAATGCTTATTTATTAGATAAAGAGTTATCCAAATATCATCTACCTAAAGAATACCAACACCTCTCTCTAGATATTTCGCGGGACGTTCACGAAGTTAAGAAAGATTACCAAAATATTATTAAAGGCTTAGGAACCTATTTTAGTGTAAAAAATGAATCAACTATGGCATTGAAAGATATCTTTCAAATTGTTTTATCTTATACTAGGAGTATTATTCAATTTCGGCATCAAGATATCATTATTCTCGAAAATAATAAATGTAATTTGATAATATCAAACTATTACTATTTACTAACCATTATTTCCAATATCGTTTTAAATGCAGTAGAAGCTATTGATAAACAAAAAAAGGGTACAATCAGTGTTCACACAGAAGAATTAGAAGATTTTATTAAAATTGAGATTAGTGATAACGGACCAGGAATACCTGATAAAATGAAACACATGATTTTCAAACCTGGATTTTCGACTAAATTTGATGCTAATGGTGATATCTATCGAGGAATCGGGCTATCCCACGTGCGTATTTTAATGGAAGAGCAATATCAAGGAACGATAACTGTTTGTCCTAATCAGCCAAATGGAACAACATTTACACTGTTATTCCGTAAAAATCGATTTAAGTTAGGAGATAATACGTGAAATTCTATATTATTGATGATGACCCCACTATCACTATGATTTTACAAGATATTATTGAAGAAGATTTCAATAATACAGTAGTCAGAGTGAATAATGTCTCCAGTAAAGCATACAACGAATTGCTGATTGCAGATGTTGATATCGTATTGATTGATTTATTAATGCCAATATTAGACGGTGTAACATTAGTCCAAAAAATCTATAAACAGCGTTCCGATTTAAAATTTATTATGATTTCCCAAGTCAAAGATAATGATTTACGACAAGAAGCATATAAAGCAGGAATCGAATTTTTTATTAATAAACCCATTAATATTATTGAAGTAAAAAGCGTCGTGAAACGTGTCACTGATACTATCGAAATGCAAAAAAAATTAAATACAATCCAAAATCTCCTAGAAAATACGCCATCATATCAAAAGCCTATAACGACTAGTAACCTCACTAAAATCCGTTCAATACTCAGTTATTTAGGTATTACTTCAGAGACAGCCTACACAGATATTCTTAACATCTGTGAACTTTTATTAAAACAAGAATTAAATTTTGCCCAATTTGATTTTCAAAAAGAACTTTCTATCGATGAACACCAACAAAAAATCATTTTACAACGTATTCGTCGTGCCGTTAAAAAAGCTATGATAAATATGGCTCATCTGTACATTGATGATTTTGAAAATGAATTAACACTGCAATATGCTAATGCATTGTTTGGATTTCAGAATATCCATAATGAGGCACAACTTATTCAAGGAAAAAGCATGTATGGTGGTAAAATTTCACTTAAACATTTTTTCGATGAACTTATTTTACAGAGTAAAACGTTTTAAGACTTGTTTAAGCATGGCCTTATATACTATAACCATCCTAAAACTTTTCTTTTCATAAATCTCCAACAAACACCTTGTCTACCGCAAGGTGTTTGTTTTTGCTTCTAGTTTATCGTTTCTGACAATTTAAATGTCAGATAGTTGTTTGAATGTCTACTTTATGCTAATATAACCCTAATATCATACGACCTACACTCGTTACGCACTAGAAAGTAAATTACATGATTTCATTTGAAAATGTTAGTAAATCATATGGTGATCATACCATCATTGATAATATTAGTTGCCATATTCAAAGAGGAGAATTCTTTGTCCTTGTGGGGGCCAGTGGCAGTGGTAAAACTACCATCCTCAAGATGATTAATCGTCTCATCGAACCAAGCCAAGGCGCTATTACTTTAGATGGGGAAAACATTACATCACTTGATTTGCGACAATTACGCTTAGAAACTGGTTATGTCTTGCAACAAATTGCACTTTTCCCTAATTTAACAGTTGGAGAAAATATAGAACTTATCCCTGAAATGAAGGGCTGGTCAAAAGGTGACCAAAAAAAAGCCGCTAGCGACCTTCTTGATAAGGTGGGTTTACCTGCTAAGGACTACTTTAATCGCTATCCTCATGAGCTCTCTGGTGGGGAACAACAACGCATAGGTATCCTACGAGCAATCGTTGCTAAACCTAAGGTACTACTTATGGATGAGCCATTTTCTGCTTTAGACCCTATCTCAAGACGTCAATTACAAGATATCACCAAACAATTACAGTCTGAATTGGGTATTACATTAGTGTTTGTCACCCATGACATGAAGGAAGCTATGCGTCTTGCAGATAGAATTTGTGTTATTAAGGAAGGTAAGATAGTGCAATTGGATAGACCAGAAATAATTCAAAATAATCCCTCTGACCAATTTGTTAGAACCCTATTTGAAGAGGAGAACTGAGTATGACAACACTAATCACTACCTTTCAAGAGCGTTTTGGAGATTGGACTCAAAGTCTTATTGAACACCTCCAGCTATCACTACTAACACTTATTTTAGCAACTTTAATTGCTATTCCACTCGGTATCATCATTAGTCATTATAAAAAAATCAGTCATGTTGTCCTTCAGATAACTGGGATATTTCAAACAATTCCTTCTTTAGCCTTGCTTGGTTTATTTATACCTTTTATGGGAATTGGAACTGTACCAGCTGTCGTTGCACTAATTATTTACGCTCTATTTCCAATTTTACAAAATACTGTAACAGTACTGATGCAAATTGATGCTAATCTCATTGAGGCAGCAACCGCTTTTGGAATGACACGTTGGGAAAGGCTTAAAAAGTTTGAGTTAGCTTTAAGTATGCCTGTTATCATCTCAGGCATTAGAACTGCCTCTGTTATGATTATTGGTACAGCTACATTAGCTAGTCTTATCGGAGCTGGTGGCCTTGGATCATTTATTTTGTTAGGGATTGATCGCAACAATCCTTCTCTAATTCTCATAGGGGCAATCTCTTCTGCTGTCTTAGCTATTATATTTAGTGGTTTAATTGGATTACTAGAAAAGGCTAGATTACGAACCATAGCCGTTTCTGGTATACTTTTACTAGCAGGCTTAGGACTATCCTATGCTCCAAAATGGATGCCTGGAACAAATACTGCAACGATAACTGTTGCAGGGAAGTTAGGAACTGAACCAGATATTTTAATTAATATGTACAAAGAACTTATTGAGGATCAGACAGATATCAAAGTTAAGCTTAAACCTAATTTCGGAAAAACAACTTTCTTATATCAAGCCCTAAAATCTGGTGATATTGATCTTTACCCAGAGTTTACAGGTACTATTACATCAAGTTTACTTAAAAATCCTCCTAAAGTAAGTAATAACCCTAAACAGGTTTACAACTTAGCCAAAAACGGTATTTTAAAACAAGATAAGTTGTCACTTTTGTCACCTATGGCTTATCAAAACACCTACGCTGTAGCTGTTAAAAAAGATTACGCTGAAGCTAATCAACTCAAAAATATCAGCGACCTAAAAAAATTAGATAAACTAAAAGCTGGTTTCACTTTAGAATTTAAGGATAGAGAGGATGGGAGTATTGGTTTACAGAAACATTATGGTTTAAACCTTGATATCTCAACCTTAGAACCTGCTTTACGATACCAAGCTATCAATAGTAAAGATGTCAATATTATTGACGCTTACTCTACCGATAGTGAATTAATCCAGTATCAACTTCAAATTCTCAAAGACGATAAGCATCTATTTCCGCCATATCAAGGAGCACCGCTACTAAGGCAAGATACGATTAAAAAATACCCTCAAGTAAAAAAAGCTCTCAATAAACTTGCTGGTCATATCACTGAAAAAGAAATGCAAGAAATGAACTACCAAGTAGCTGTAAAGCATAAATCAGCAGCTACAGTAGCTAAACAATATTTAAAAGCACATCATATTATAAAGTAGATTCAAGCAATCAATGGTATTAAATGATTTAAAAAGAGCATGTCGCATGACATGCTCTTTTTAATTGCCAAATAAAGCTTATTTAACAATCTTAATTTTACTATCTTCCATTAATAGGGCACAAATAGCACAAATTAACCAGGACGAACGAGAACAAGAAATATAACGTTCCGACCACAATGGTGTAAACTTCTTCTTATACTTGTGTAAACCATTAAATGAGTAGAAATGACTACCGAAATGATAGACAAGATACGCCATTCTCTCTTTAGCAAAACTTGTTTCAACGCGACCAACTCCTGATAAAGGTGCCATCCCCAAATCAAAATAGTGGTATCCCTTCTCTTGATAATAAGAGAATAATGATAAAAAGAGGAAATCCATAACGCCATTCGGAATTTTCTGTTTATCGTGACGCATTAAATCAATAGAGATAATACTCTTTTCATAGTTTGGCATAATATTAGCAAAAGCAACAACTTCGTGTTCAGCATTTTTTACCAAAGCTATTGGGGCTTGTTGGAAATAATCTTTATTAAAATATCCTAGTGAGAAACCTTTTTCAGGACGTCCTTCTAACCAAGTATTAGAAATCTCTTCCAAACTATTTAGTAGCTCTTGACTATGTGGCGATTGTACAACTTCGAAATAGAAACCATCCTTTTCAACTCTATTTAGGGCATTTCTGAAAGGTTTGTACTTATTCCCTTTAAGAGTAAACGTTTCTAAATTAACTAAAGCATCCTCACCAACTTTCATAAAGTCAAAACCATACTCATGTAAAAGTAGTGTCAACTTCTGTCCAATACTGTAAAAAACAAGGTCATAGTCTAGCTTATCAGCATCATCAATAAACGATTCAATAGCTTCACGAATATAAGTGTCATCACCGGCTGGTTCCCCCATAATAAGACATTTATTATTGACAATTACAAATTGGAACGCAACGCAATCTTCTCCATTTTTTTGGTACCAGTAGAGCCTTTTATCATTTAAAAAGGCTAAACCGCTATCCGAAGAACCACCGTAAGCTTGAAGTAGTTTTTTATAACGATCCACATTGAACACATCACCAATCTGACAAGATTTTCCTTGTAAAATCTTAACCAAACATAAATAAACGAGAGTAAGAATCAACGTAGCCAATGCTATCGGCTCCCATGCTATGATATAATGCAGGCGTTCAATACTACCACCTGTAATATGAGCCCTGATAGGGAATAGTAGTCCTGCAATATAAAATAGAACTCCCATTAAACTAACGATAATGATTCCATCCTTAATACGCTCTTCCCAGCTATAAATAAATTGTTTTTTATAGAGAGTTGGCTTAATGACTAATAAGCCTAACAATAGTAAAATAAACCAGAAAGATAGTCGCCAACTAATATGACCTAAATTAAGATAAAACAATGTCAAAGTAATCCAGATAATAGCAATTGGAAAAGCATTTTTCACTTTTTGATCAATAGTTCTAGCTAAGAGAATAAAACAAACCCCCAGCAATAAACCTGGAAACTGCCATAACATTTGTTCTTGTAATGGGTCCAAGCCTAGCTTCTGCAACCACATAATATAAGTAATATTTTCAAAAAATGCTGTTGAAAATATTAAGAATGCACCTAAAATACGCATCAAATGGCTCACCATGGTTTGTAGAACAGTTGATACTAACTCTTTCGGGACATTTTCATAACGTTGATTTATTTGACTACCTAAATAATGGATAAAGAAATAGATACCTGCAAAGAATGGAATAATATAGTAGGCTAAACGATAAAGTAATAACCATGCAACCACAGTTTCTTTAGGTAGTCCCTCGGCAGCAAACCCTGTAAATAGAACTAATTCAAAACTTCCTAATCCACCGGGAATAAGGGATACAATCCCGACGGCACAACCAATACAAAATAGTGGTAAAATTTTATAAACTGGTAGATGAATGCCCATTAAATAACCGATAATTATAAATGCTGCGGCCGCACATCCCCATTCAAAAAAAGAAACAACACCTAATTTTATACGAGTACTAGATGGCATATCTCCGAAATAATGGCTTCCTTTATGACCAGAAATCCAATAAATAACAGGAAAATACATACTAGCACCAATTAATACCAAATAATAGTAATCAACACTAGCTTTGGCATGAAAAATATGGCTCATGATTAAGGCAATCACACTAATAAATGACAGACCAGAAATAAGATAGGGTAAAAAACGAGTCACTTCTCTTAGGTCACTCTTCTCTTGACCTTTTTTACCATAAAAAGCCATGCGCAACCCAATATCGATTAAGCCACCGAATCCTGACAAGTTATTAAAAGTGTTGATACACCAACTAGTCTGTAAAATATACCTTTTGCTTTTATCTGTACGTAAAAGTCCATTCAGTACAAAGTCATATCCGGTTGTCGGTAAGACAGCGATAACCCCCACAAGGATAATTAAGAAAAGATTCATTGGAGATAATTGCCCAAAAACACTCTTTAGTTGCTCAACAGAAATAGTTCGTTTCAAATGAATCATTTCAACAATAATAAGCACTAAAACAGATATAAAAAATACAATTTTAATCACAGAAGTCAGTGATTTGACTTTTTCAATTAGCTTTTTCAACAATTTCTCCTTTCAACGTATCGTTGATAAACTTTTTTGCAATAATATTAAAAACATGGGAATCTTGCTTAATAATGTGATGCCCAAAGCCAACTAAAGAATAAAACTCCCCCCTTGGAAAATAAGAAGCAAGTTTCTTAGAATGATTTAACTTAATTATGTCCTTATTTCCAACCAAAACCATTACAGGAGTTGACACATGCTGTAAATCAGCTGGACTAATCTTCAAATCCTCCAACATAAGCGAAATAACTTGAGCTTTTTGCCTCATATACGGAAAGAGTTTCCCTAAATAGTGAAGGAATTTATAGGCAATCCTTACTAAAAGAATATCCCACCATCGCTGACCATGAATAGTCAGGTTCCCTGAATTAAGCAAAAGCCCTCTAACCATACCTGGAAACATCGTTTGAAAAACTAAAGCTAAATTGGCACCATCGCTATGGCCTACCAATATAACTTTATCAATCTCTAAATGAACTAAGATATCCTTTAAGTCAACTGCTATTTGCCTGAAACTAATGGTATTTAGCTTTGCATGACTTTTGCCATGCCCTCTACTATCCATAACAATAACTTGGTAATACTTAGAAAAATATGCTATTTGCTTATCAAAATAGCGACTACTTAAGCTATTGCCATGTAAAAAAACAATCGGTTGACCTTGACCAACGACACGATAATAAATATCTGAACCATCTTTAGTATGTAACCAGTTCTCAGTCATAATCAAAGTCACCTCTCTTTGAATTCGTAGTTATATTATACTATTTTTAAAGACAAATTACTTAAACTACCTGTATTATGAGAAAAAAATGATTACTAAAAGCCGTTCAACTAAATCGAACGGCTAAGTAGTATTAAAATAAGAATGTTAAAAGAGCTAATATAGGTAAACCACCCTGTTTTAATAAGATTTTTTTATCAACTGTCAAAGCACCATAAATAGCAACTAGCAATACATTGATTAAAAAAACAGCTACAATTTCTTGATTCTGTGAAATATATAACCCATAAAGGAGGAATAGGCCAATCAAGCCGTTGTATACACCTTGATTCTTAAAAAGTTTAATAACGGGTAAATATGACAACTCTTCTTTAGACATACTAAAAATCTTCCCAGTCATATTTGACTGGGTGGCTAACGTCTCCAAATACATAATATAAAAATGTTCCAAAGCAGTTAATGTTGCAATAATTATTGTTAAAGTAGACATATCTTCTCCTCCTAAATACTTTGACATACCATATCATACTGTTAGTCTATCACTAGATACTTTCTATTAATCTTCTTGTTTACGATAAATAAGAAGAGCAAGTATCATCGATGATACTAAAAAGATTACTAGCATTCTCCATTGATGGTTAACGTCTCCCGTCAACGAGATGGTCTCTCTTAATCCTGAAACAGAGTAAGTCATCGGTAAAAATGGTTGAATTGTTTGAAAGAACTTAGGACTCAATTCTATTGGGTAAGTTCCTGCGCTTGAACCAAGCTGGAATAATAATATTAATAACGACAAGAAGGAACCATACCTATTATCCCATCCCACTAAAGCAGTTACTAATGCCATCAAAGTCCATGCTGTCAATAGGATAATAAAGTAGGTTTTTCCAGGGTAATCTGGTTTAAGACCTATGAATTGAACTGCAAAAAATAAGATAGTTGCTGCTAGAGTTGCAATGAATCCATTGATTAATAATTTATTTTTAGCCCAACTAAAACGATTAGCTGGCTCTTTGCCAGATAAAGCTTTCGCAAAAATAACATTGGCTGATAAAGCTACCACCATCAACGCAACTGAAATCATGTATGGTGCCATTCCAACACCATTCGTATCAACGCTATCATAATCTTCATGCTTGATAGTGACTGGGCTAGATACTGCATTGGCATTATCTTTATTTACAGAAACCATGGACAACTGGTCCCCAGCTTTCCCCAAAGAACTTGATAATTGAGAAACACCACCTGACAACTCTGTCAACCCATCTGTCAACTGATGTCCTCCCCCAGCAAGCTTATTAGAACCATCTGCAATTCTATCAGAACCACTAGCTAATTGCCCCGCTCCGTCTCTCAATTGATCCGATTTACTATCTAAAGTTTGAGCTCCCTGACTTGCTTTTTGTGTTCCTGAAATCAATTGATTGGATTTACTATCTAAAGTTACTGCACCTTTGCGTAATTGCCCTACAGCATTCGTATAATCCGTGATTCCTTTTGTCAAGGTTTGACTACCTTGATATAACTGCTTAGTAGCCGTTGGCAATTTTTGAATTTTATCTAAATCTGAGATAGCTTTTAATACTAAATTGTTAGCTGTTCCTGACAAAGTTTGAAGATTTTGTGATCCATTATTAGAAGGGGCTGAACTAGATGCTTCACTAAGCACAGTTTTCATATTTTCTATATTTGAAGAAATATTTGCTGCAATTGTCTCAGCTGAAGTAGGTGTTCCAGTAACCGCTGAGGTGATTTGAGATTGTTGTTCAGGGGTTAAACTTTTAAAAGCTGACGTTGATTGTACCGCAGTCATTTGCTTTTGTTTATCAGCAGCAGCCGTATTCATCAAAGCCTTTGTACTTGATTCAATAGTTGATAAAAAATTAAATAACTTACTATTAGTATCGCTATCAGTAGTTGCTGTCGATTGTAAATTTGTAATAATCTGATTTAGATTCTTTAATCCATCTGAAAGGTTCTGCAAAGTACGTTCTTGCTCTGGTTTTAGTTGAGTTGCTTGTGACAATTGTTGTAAACCATCCGTCAACTTTTCTGATCCTTCCACCAATGCTTGAGACTTATCATCTAATTTTTGACTACCTTCACTCAACTTATGCACACCTGTTGTGTAAGCAGTAACACCATCTGATAATGTTTCTAACCCGTTAGATAGGGTCCCCACACCATCTGTATAAAGGTTTATTCCACTATTTAGTTTATTAGCTCCTCCAGAAAAAGTTTGACTAGAGCTTGCTAAAACATCTAAATTACTTGTCAAGGTTTGGCTCCCATCCTGTAGCTTATTAGAACCATTTAATAATTCTTGACTCCCATCAGCAGCTTTATTGATACCTGTTTTCATAGAACCCATATTTTTAAAAACTGATTCAGTATAAGTCCCTGTAATAGATTCTGCTACCTCATCTTTTAGTTTATTAGCTGCTGTCTCACTCATTTTTGAAGCTACAAAACTACGCCCCTTAGTAGTTTTATAAGTAATATTTAACCTTTCTGGTTTTTCTGTCATGAGAGTTGTCGCTTTTCTAGAAAGATCTTTAGGAAAGGTAATAACCATATAATAGTGACCCTTTTCTAATTCTTTTTCTGCTCTTTTAGCTGTTGTAAAATGGAAATCTAAGCTATCATTTTTAGACAAATTGTCCTCCATATCTTTGCCAATTGAAATAGTTTTTCCATTTAATTTAGCCGATTTATCTTGGTTAACGACTGCCACAGGTAAATTTTTAGTATTCCCATAAGGATCCCACATTGAGCTTAGAAAGATAACATTATATAGCGTTGGAATCAGTGCAACCCCAGCCATCGTAATCCATAATTTTGGGCTTTTTATGATTGCTTTTAATTCGTCTAACATTTTTTCTCCTATTTTGGACATATTGTTCATTTTTTTGATAAAATATATTATACAGTGATGATAGATAATTTCAAGATAAAAATCTCGTTTTTGGACACTGTGTTTAAAAATGTACAAAAATATTAAGGGGTAATTAATATGGTAAACGATACGAGGAGAGAAAAAACAAAAAGAGCTATTGAAGCAGCTATGATTACGTTATTAAAAGATCAGAGCTTCGATGAAATTTCAACGATTAATCTAACTAAAACAGCTGGAATCAGTCGTTCTAGTTTTTATACTCATTATAAAGATAAATATGAAATGATTGATCAATACCAACAGTCACTCTTCAATAAAGTCGAATATATTTTTGATCGCAATCAATTTAAAAAAGAAGATGCCTTGCTCGAAATTTTTCAATTCTTAGATAGAGAATCATTATTTGCTGCTCTCTTAACCCAAAATGGAACAAAAGAAATTCAGACCTACATCCTTAATAAATTACAATTAATGCTTTCTAAAGAATTACCTGTGGTCAATCCAGATGCAACAAAGTCTGATATCAACCGTTTGTATTATAGTGTCTATCTCAGTCATGCTATTTTTGGAGTCTATCAAATGTGGATAACACGAGGAAAAAAAGAAAGCCCTCAACAAATTACACAAGTGCTACTCAGTTTATTACCTCAAACTTAAAACCAGCCTTCCTTATAGGCTGGTCATTTTTAGTTAGGTTTATTTTATCCTCATTATAGGATAACAACACTAATAAGGACTGACATTATAAATGACGATACATTTGAGAAGACATATCTAAAAATTGGCCTACAAGCTCGTTATGTTCTCCTATAAAATCAAAGAGCTGATCCTCACTCAGTACACCGCATTTGAGATTATTTTCTGTTTGTTCTGATAGTCTAAACCAGTCTTCGCTACCATAAAATTCTCTTAATTTCACGTAATCTTCATAGTGCTTTTGAAAATCATCTATAGCTTCTACTAATGCATTGATTCTAGGTTTGAAGCTATCATACTTCTCTTCCATTTCTTCTATTTTTAATCTATCATTTAGATTCATAATAAAATCTCCTTAGTTATATAAGATTCGACGAGATAAGTTATCATTCTCAAGTATTTGTAACGTTAACTCTACTATATCCTTTTTACAAAGTAAAAAATTACTCATTACAAACTGACAGTGTTGATTTTTATTCTAATGTTAGTTTAAAATCTTTTTGGTTCATTAAATATAATGACTCACTAAAAAGTATATAGCAAAAAAAGCCTATAAAATAGGCTTTTAAAGTATGTAATGTAATAATTAAAGCATTTTGTTGTAGAATTCAACGACAAGTGCTTCATTGATTTCTGGGTTAATTTCATCGCGTTCTGGAAGGCGAGTCAATGAACCTTCAAGTTTTTCAGCATCAAATGATACGAAAGCTGGACGTCCTAAAGTAGCTTCAACAGCTTCAAGGATTGCAGGTACTTTCATTGATTTTTCACGAACTGAAATAACTTGTCCTGGAGTAACGCGGTATGATGGGATATCAACACGTTTACCATCAACAAGGATATGACCATGGTTAACAAATTGACGAGCTTGGCGACGAGTTGTTGCAAGTCCTAAACGATAAACAACGTTATCAAGACGACGCTCTAAAAGAACCATAAAGTTGAAACCAAGAGTTCCTTCTTTTGCTTTAGTAGCTTGTACGAACAAGTTACGGAATTGTTTTTCACCAAGTCCGTATGAAAAACGAAGTTTTTGTTTCTCAGCTAACTGCAAGCCATATTCTGAAAGCTTGCTACGGTTATTAGGACCGTGTTGACCAGGTACGTAGTTACGACGTGCCAATTCTTTACCTGTGCCTGTAAGTGATAAACCAAGGCGACGTGATTGTTTCCATGATGGACCAGTATAACGTGACATCTAAATGTCCTCCTCTAAAATAATTGAGGAAATAACGATTTAAAAAATCCTGATTCGTGCAGGGGATTTTCGCCTAAACAGCAAAGGGTACTAGATTAGTTAACCACCTGTTGACGAGCTTCATATTTTTCTGCTGTTATTTCACACAAGCTATATTATATCATGAAAATAATATTGAATCAAGTTTTTATGTCTCTTAAACCTTAAATACAAATAGACATCTAATAAGTATTTCCAATTATAATAAGAAAGATTCTTAATTCTAACCACCAATAGAGAATTAGTAAATTTTTTTATAGAAACAAAAAACCTCAGTCGAGGTTTTCATACTATTCTGCTGACTCGTCATCAAAATAACGAATTAAAGTTTTCTCAGTTAAAATATCTGAATAAGTGTAAGACTCTACATAAGTATTATCAATTGCTCCTGGTACAGCTGCAGTATCCTTATACTCTACGATAAACAAAGATGGGTAAACTTCAATTAGGCGCCCAATTTTATTTTTTTCCCTCTTACGACCATTTTCGAGAGTAAGTTCGACCATCTGTCCCTCATGTGACTTGATATCTTCTTTTATTTTTTTCATTTTTGCAACATCTGCAAATGCATCACTCATATTAACATCTCCTATTCTTCAAATTGAGCTATACTAGAAAATTTATTATATTCCTTTTGAAACATTAATTTTACTGTCCCACGCGCACCAGCACGGTTCTTTTCT
Source organism: Streptococcus sp. HMSC076H09 (assembly GCF_001811765.1). Classification (NCBI taxonomy): domain Bacteria; kingdom Bacillati; phylum Bacillota; class Bacilli; order Lactobacillales; family Streptococcaceae; genus Streptococcus; species Streptococcus sp. HMSC076H09. Next base: position 67,641 of record NZ_KV806600.1, read on the forward strand.
AAAATAACCTCAACAGTATTATCTTCTACAATTTCCTCTGCTTCTTCGCCCTCTCTACGATAATAATCATCTCGATATAAGAAAGCAACAATGTCAGCATCTTGTTCAATCGATCCAGATTCACGAATATCAGATAAGACCGGTCGTTTATCCTGCCTTTGCTCAACCCCACGAGAGAGCTGGCTTAATGCGATAACAGGAACCTTTAATTCTTTAGCTAAAATCTTCAACTGCCTTGAAATTTCAGAAACTTCTTGCTGACGATTTTCTGGTCTAGTTCCTGAAATTAATTGGAGGTAGTCAATGACGATTAAACCTAAACCATCATCAACTTCTTGAGATAACTTCCTAGAGCGTGCTCTAATTTCTGTAATTTTAATCCCGGGCGTATCATCAATATAAATTGGCGCATCCGCCAAAGCTCCTTGAGCAATCGTTACATTATTCCAATCTTGATCCGTCAACTGACCAGTTCGTAAACTATGAGAATCAACCATTCCCTCTGCTGCCAACATACGGTCAACTAAACTCTCAGCCCCCATTTCAAGTGAAAAAATAGCTACAGGTCTATTTTGTTTAGTTCCAACATTTTGAGCAATATTTAAAACAAAGGCTGTTTTACCTACTGCAGGACGGGCCGCTAAGATGATTAATTGATCTGGATGTAAACCTGTAGTAATCCTGTCTAAATCTCTAAATCCAGTTGGTAAACCTGTGACATCTGAGGTTTGCTGTGAACGTAATTCTAAGTTTTCGTAATTAACTTTTAAAACATCAGATATCTTTCTAAACCCGCTACGATTACTGTGTTCGTTAATATCAACTAAAGCCTTCTCAGCGGTGGCAATAATTTCATCAGAATCATTTCCTTCATAGGCCATGTTGACAGTATCTGTCAACTTAGAAATGATATCTCGCAACATGGCTTTCTCAGAAACTATTTTGGCATAAAACTCCGCATTAGCACTTGTTGGAACACTATTAACTAATTCAACAATATAGCCCAACCCACCAATGTTTTGAAGATCACCTTGGTCATCTAAAATATTTCTAACAGTAGCAGCATCAATTGCATCATTTCTATCAGCTAAGGTAATCATCGCTCTGAAGATAACTTTGTGTGAATATTTATAAAAATCATCTGGACTTATAAATTCTCTCACCATAATCAGTTTCTCTGGTGAGATAAAGATAGATCCTAGAACGGCCTGTTCTGCCAACAGGTCTTGAGGTTGTACTCTTAGCTCAGATACTTCTACCAAACTTCATTCCTCCTGACTTGTCAACCTTTATCATCTCTCAGTTTACGCTTCTTTGATATCAAGCTTAATCTGTGAAGAAACCTGTTTATGTAATTTTACTGGTACTTCAACCTTACCAATCGCTCTAATAGTATGATCTAAATCAATATGACGTTTGTCAATTTTAATGCCGTATTGTTTTTGTAACTCTTCAGCAATCTTTTTGGCTGTGATAGAACCAAACGTACGACCATCTGGACCTACCTTTTCAATAAATTGCACTCGGGTAGTTTCGGATTCTAATTGTGTTTTCAGCTCCTTTGCCTGTGCTAAAATTTCTGCTTGTGCTTTTTCTTCGGACTTTTGTTTTCCTTTTAATTCACCGATAGCTTGTGTCGTTGCTTCTTTAGCTAGATTCTTTTTTAATAAGAAGTTTTGAGCATAACCAGTAGGTACTTCCTTAACCTCACCTTTTTTTCCTTTCCCCTTAACATCTTGTAAAAAAATAACTTTCATCTCAATTAATCCCTTCTATTTTCGACTGTACTATTTTCTCTTAAATCTTCGTCAATTATTTCCAGTAACATACGTCTAACTTGCTTTACAGACTTGTCTTGTATTTGACAAGCAGCAAAACTAAAATGTCCGCCACCACCAAGTTTTTCCATAATACGCTGGACATTGATATTATTTCTACTGCGCGCTGAAATACCAATATTTGAACTGTTTTTAGTAATAACAAAAGTAGCCTCAATACCTGCCATTGTCAACATGGTGTCAGCTGCTTTACTAGCTATAACATGCGAGTAAACTTTATGTTCTTCTCCGGTAGCAACAATGATGTTATCATAAATACGCTCACCTTTTAAAATCAATTCATTAATTAAACGATATTCATCAAAATCTGTAGCTGATATTTTTTGAATAGCCATACTATTACTACCTAAACCGCGTAAATAGCTTGCCACATCAAAAGTTCTACTCGTTACATTAGATGCAAAATTTCTTGTATCAAGCATGATACCAGCCATTAAAATACTTGCTTGACTGCGGCTTAATTTATCTTTAGCTTGTTGAAATTGAATCAATTCTGTAACTAATTCGCTGGCACTACTTGCGCCACTTTCTATAAATGAAAGAACAGCATTTTTTGGAAAATCTTCATCTCTTCTATGATGATCTACCACAATAACATCTGCAAACTTGTTAAAGAATTCCTTAGATAAGGTTAAAGCTGTTTTAGAATGGTCTACCATGACTAATAAAGAATTTTGAGTAATTAATTCAAAAGCTCTCTCAACACTTACGAGACGTGTTTCGCCGTCTTCTTGCAAGTAATCAATTGCTCTTTCAATATCAGAATTCATGTCATTTGGGTCATAAACTACATAACTGGCATTAACAATATTACTAGCAAAAAATTGCATCCCTACAGATGCACCTAGTGCATCCATGTCCAATTTCCTGTGTCCCACAATAAAGACACTATCAACTACTTTCAAACGGTCAGAAATAGCAGTCATCATAGCTCTGGTACGTGTTCGTGAACGTTTAATAGTTGAAACAGCACCACCACCAAAGTAAAGTGCTTTTTTACTACTATCATTTTCACGTACTACTATTTGATCTCCTCCGCGAACGAGTGCTGTATTAAGATTTTCTAAAGCAATTTGCCCAATTTGATTATGGTTACCATCACCATAAGAAATTCCCATACTTAATGTTAATGATAAATGGTTTTCCTGAGCGCGTTTTCGAAACTCATTTAAAATATCAAATTTATCTTTTATCAATGTATTTAAAACGCTATAGTCGGTAAAAATATAGTATCGATCCATATTGACACGACGATAAAAAATATTTTTAGACTGTGTAAAATCAGAAATAAAACTAGTCACGAAGGCGTTAATCTTTGACATATCAGCCTCTAACATAGTATCCATAATATCATCGTAGTTATCAATGGAAATAATACCAATAACTGGACGTAGCATTGAACTATCATAGTTTCTTCTATTCCCCATGAAATTATCGAAGAAATAGAAAACACCCGTCTCTGTATCCAAATAAGCTGAATATTTGTTATCACCGTATTCAAATGATTGCCCAGCCGTTCCATTACGTCTACTAGTAATGATATCTTTAACAGTAGCAGACTGAAAATGACCATTATCCCCAGTAAAAATCAATTCTGCATAAGGGTTAAACCACTCAATATCATTTGTTTCAAGATCAAATTGTATAACACCAACTGGCATTTGTTCAAGAAGACTCTTAAGAGAAACTTCTGTTTGATCATTAAGTAATTCAATTTGTTCAACTTCAGATAGTTCATAAGTTATCTTTTGGTAATATAATAAGGCAACAACAAAAGATAAAGCAACAAAAATAGCCAATAATAGAGCCGTATAGGATTGAAATAACCTAACACAAATAGCTAATAGTCCAAATAAAATCAGGCCTATTAAAACTAAATGGACGGTTGCAAAACGAAATCTTTTCATTAAATAACCTCTTAAGACCTAATTATAACACAAAACGCCCCTGATAAACAGGGGCGAACACTATTATCAATTGATATTTTTACGACCTTTTTGTCTTCCTTCAAGGTAAACCATTAAAATACTAATATCGGCTGGATTAACTCCTGAAATACGACTAGCCTGACCTAGCGTTTCTGGGTTAATTTTTTTGAATTTTTGTCTAGCTTCTGTTGCGATAGAATCAATGTCGTCCCAGTCAATATGAGGGGGAATACGTTTTTCTTCCATTCGTTTCATTTTTGCAACTTGATCTAAAGCCTTTTTAATATAGCCTTCGTATTTAATTTCAGTTTCCAAAAGTTCAATAACCTTACTGTCTAATGGCTCATCAGCACAACCAACAAAATCCGTTGCTACTGCATATGTGATTTGTGGGCGGCGCATAAATTCTTTGGCAGTTAAAGCATCTGTCAAAGGTTTAAAGCCCAATTCTTGAATCCGTTTATTTGTCTCAGAAACTGGCTTTAACTTTATAGAGTCTAAACGTTCTAATTCATTTTCAAATTGCATTTGACGCTTTTTAAATATCGCATAACGCTCTTCATCTACTAGGCCAATCTCATAACCGATTTCTGTTAAACGCATATCTGCATTATCATGACGAAGAATCAGACGATATTCTGCGCGACTTGTCAACAGACGATATGGTTCTAGAGTCCCTTTGGTAACTAAATCATCAATCATGACACCAATGTAAGCATCACTTCGTTTTAAAATAAGTTCTGGCTTCCCTTGAACTTTAAGAGCAGCGTTGATCCCAGCAACCAACCCTTGACCAGCAGCTTCTTCATAACCTGAAGTACCATTAGTCTGTCCTGCAGTAAACAAACCAGCAATTACTTTTGTTTCGAGTGTTGCTCTTAATTGATGAGGCAATACAATATCATACTCAATAGCATAGCCTGTACGCATCATTTCAGCATTTTCAAGCCCTTTTATAGAACGTAATAAATCAACTTGAACATCCTCAGGAAGACTCGTTGATAGCCCTTGAACATAAACTTCTTCAGTGTATCTACCTTCTGGTTCTAAGAAGAGTTGGTGGCGCTCTTTATCAGCAAAACGCACAATTTTATCTTCAATTGACGGACAATATCTAGGACCAACTCCCTTAACGATTCCAGAAAACATAGGAGCACGGTGTAGATTTTGATTGATGATGTCATGACTCAAAGTATTCGTATAGGTCAACCAGCACGGTACCTGGTCAGTAATATAATCTTCATCCCTAGACATAAATGAAAAATGATTTGGTTGCTCATCCCCAGGTTGTATCTCTGTCTTTTCATAATTAATAGAGGAGGCTTTTACACGAGGAGGTGTTCCAGTTTTGAAACGACCAATTTCTAATCCTAGGTCTCTTAAATTATCTGCCAATGTCACAGAAGCTAAACTATTATTAGGGCCCGAGGAGTACTTAAGATCACCTAATATAATCTCTCCTCGAAGAGCAGTACCTGTTGTTATAACAACAGATTTTGCTGAAAATTTCTGATTAGTTGCTGTACGAACCCCCACAACCTTTCCATCTTCAACAAGTATTTCGTCAATCATAGCTTGTCTTAAGGTAAGATTTTCTTGCTTTTCTACAGTTTGCTTCATTGTTTGTGCATAGAGGGCTTTATCAGCTTGTGCTCTTAAGGCACGGACAGCAGGCCCCTTACCTATATTAAGCATTTTCATTTGTATATAGGTTTTATCAATGTTTTTACCCATTTCACCACCTAAAGCGTCAATCTCTCTGACAACGATACCTTTAGCAGAGCCACCTATAGAAGGATTACAAGGCATAAATGCTAACATTTCTAAGTTGATAGTGGCTAGAAGTGTCTTACATCCCATACGACTAGCAGCTAGACTAGCTTCCACACCTGCATGACCCGCTCCAACAACGATAATATCATAGTTTTCTGCAAAATTATGTGTCATTTTATTCCTTTCCAATTTCAAAGTCTAATTCATTAAAACACAAAAATAGCCAAAACTCTCGAAAATTGTACGTCAAAAAGACTTACAAATTCCATGAGCTTTGACCATCATAGTTATTGTTAAATTTATTTTAGCATTTATCTTTTAAAAGTCAACCAGAGGGGATAGGCTATGTTAAATGAAAACCAATTTTTATGCCTGTTATTAGCATCTCTATCCCGATAGTCATCAAAATAAGTCCCATCATTTTGGTGATTATAGTCATTGCATTTTTTCCAAGAAATTTAGTAATTTCGTTTGCACTTATTAAAATAACATACATTATCACACATAATATGGCAAAAGCAAGTATAGTAATGAGTTTGCCAGATAAACCACCACTTGATAACCCCATAGCAGTTGCAATAGTACCCGGACCTGCCAAAAGGGGCATTGCTAATGGTGAAACTGCCACATTCATTGGATCATCCTTATGCTCCTCTAGGTTTTTATTGGTTGGTGAATGTATACCATTAATCATTTTATAACCTATAATGCCTACCAATATTCCACCAGATATTTTTAGGGCGGCTAGGGTAATCCCAAATAAGTTAAAAAGTAAGTGGCCACTTAATACAAAGATTACAATAATGACAAAAGCAAGTAATACTCCTTTTGCTGCAATCCGACGTGAAATCTTCTGATCATCATCAGCTACTAAAGCCATAAAAGCTGGCAAATTAGAAATGGGATTCATAATGGCGAAAAAAGCCATGAAAGCTAAAATAAATTTTGAAATCATACGATTACCTCACTTAATAATTAAGTGTCAATTAAATGTATTGACAGATTTTATCATCACGATAAGCCTGATCAATCATCCCACCGCCTAAACATTCTTGTTCATTATAAAAAACAACAGCTTGACCTGGTGTGATTGCTCGTTGTAAATCATCAAACACAACCCTTGCTTGATTACCTTTTACGTAAACTGTAACTTTACTGTCAGGTTGACGATATCTGAACTTAGCTGTACATTCTAGCTTAAATTCATTAGGCATATCACGTGTAAAGTGGATTTCAGAAGCTGTCAAGCTAGTTGACATCAATGAGTCATGATAGAAACCTTGACCTACATAAAGAATGTTTTTACTTAAATCCTTTCCAACTACAAACCAAGGTTTATTATCTCCACCATGTTGCCCACCAATACCAAGGCCCCCTCTTTGACCAATAGTATAATACATTAAACCAGCATGTTCACCCATGTCACGACCATCAACAGTCATCATACGACCTGGTTGAGCCGGTAAATATTGACCCAGGAAATCCTTGAAATTTTTTTCTCCAATAAAACAAATACCAGTAGAGTCTTTTTTCTTAGCGGTCGCAAGTCCTGCTTCTTCAGCTATACGGCGAACTTCTGGTTTTTGTAAATGACCAAGTGGAAATAACGTTTTTTGCAATTGCTCCTGAGATAATTGACTTAGAAAATAAGTTTGATCCTTATTATTATCTGCTCCTCTAAGCATATGAACTATTCCGTTCTCATCACGTGTTACTTGTGCATAATGACCTGTTGCTACATAGTCAGCACCTAATGTCATCGCATAATCTAGAAATGCTTTAAATTTAATTTCCTTATTACACATAACATCTGGATTTGGCGTACGACCTGCTCGATATTCTGCTAAAAAATATTCGAAAACCCTGTCCCAATACTCTTTTTCAAAGTTGACAGAGTAGTATGGTATGCCGATCTGATCAGCAACAGCAGCAACATCTTTATAATCTTCAGTAGCCGTACAAACACCAAATTCATCTGTGTCATCCCAATTTTTCATAAAAACACCAATAACATCATAACCTTGCTCTTTTAAAAGCAGGGCAGTTACTGATGAATCAACACCTCCACTCATGCCTACAACGACACGAATGTTTGAATTATCAGTCATAAGAATTCTCCCATCAAAAAGTTTTATTTTTAACTTAGGCTTGAAGGGCCAAGTTGTTCTTAGATCAATCATATTGACTAAGAAACACTATAAAAGTGCTTATATATTATAGCACTATTTGTTGTCAAGTTGTATGTTTTTGTTGTGATAAATATTTATTACATTGCAGTTTTTTTATCTTTTTATGATATTTTTTAGAAATAATCTGTTATAATGAGAATGTACAAAAATCACGAGGAAAAACTATGAAACATTTAAAATTTCAATCGGTCTTCGACATTATTGGTCCTGTTATGATTGGACCATCAAGTAGTCATACTGCAGGAGCTGTCCGCATTGGTAAAGTTGTCCATTCTATTTTTGGTGAACCTAGTGAAGTAACCTTTCATTTATACAATTCTTTTGCTAAAACTTACCAAGGACACGGTACTGATAAAGCATTGGTTGCAGGGATTCTAGGAATGGATACAGATAATCCAGATATTAAAAACTCTCTTGAAATTGCTCATCAAAAAGGAATTAAGATTTACTGGGATATCCTAAAAGATAGTAATTCACCACATCCAAATACTGCGAAAATAACTGTTAAAAATGGGGATAGGAGCATGAGTATTACAGGAGTGTCAATTGGTGGCGGAAACATCCAAGTTACTGAGTTGAATGGATTCTCAGTTTCATTAACAATGAATACTCCTACTTTAATTATCGTTCATCAAGATATACCTGGCATGATTGCTAAAGTAACTGATATTTTATCTGACTTTAACATTAATATTGCTCAAATGAATGTAACACGCGAAAGTGCAGGAGAAAAAGCTATCATGATTATAGAAGTAGATTCACGAGATTGTCAACAAGCTGTCAAAAAGATAGAAGCTATTCCTCATTTACACAATGTCAACTTCTTTGATTAAGAGAAAGGGTAACTATGTTTTATACAATTGAAGAGCTGGTAGAGCAAGCTAATAGCCAACATAAGGGTAACATAGCAGAGCTCATGATCCAAACGGAAATTGAAATGACTGGTAGAAGTCGTGAAGAAATTCGTTATATTATGTCCCGAAATCTTGAAGTCATGAAAGCTTCTGTTATTGATGGATTAACCCCTAGTAAATCAATCAGTGGTTTAACAGGCGGTGATGCTGTCAAGATGGATCAATATTTACAATCAGGAAAAACTATTTCAGATACCACAATCCTAGCTGCCGTTAGGAATGCTATGGCTGTTAATGAGTTAAATGCTAAGATGGGACTGGTCTGTGCAACACCAACTGCAGGTAGTGCAGGATGTTTACCAGCTGTGATTTCTACAGCCATTGAAAAGCTTAATTTAACAGAAGAAGAGCAACTTGATTTTCTATTTACAGCCGGCGCATTTGGTCTCGTCATTGGTAATAATGCCTCTATCTCAGGTGCAGAAGGAGGTTGCCAAGCTGAAGTTGGGTCAGCTAGTGCTATGGCTGCGGCTGCTTTAGTTATGGCTGCTGGAGGTACTCCTTTCCAAGCTAGCCAAGCTATAGCATTTGTTATTAAAAATATGCTTGGACTTATCTGTGACCCTGTTGCAGGTTTAGTTGAAGTCCCTTGTGTGAAGCGGAATGCTCTTGGATCAAGTTTTGCACTTGTTGCTGCTGATATGGCCTTGGCTGGTATTGAATCGCAAATTCCAGTAGATGAAGTTATTGATGCAATGTATCAAGTTGGATCAAGTTTACCGACTGCTTTTCGTGAGACTGCAGAAGGAGGACTTGCTGCCACGCCGACAGGAAGACGTTATAGTAAAGAAATTTTTGGGGAATAAAGTTTATCAATTTTCTACTCTTTCCCTGAAAATAAATAAAAACGCTACAGCTTTACTGTAGCGTTTTTATTTATTTGTTTTAGCAATCTGTAATTATTGTTGACAACAGTGTAAAGTTAATTTATAGCTATTCACTAGTAACCCCAAGCTGATAAACCTTGAGCACGATAAGCTTTAATAGCTGAATTAACTTGATCCTGAACTGTAGCTGTTGAACCCCAACCTGGCATCGTTTGGAAAAGTCCTGAAGCTCCTGAGGCATTAGCAACATTAGGATTACCATTTGATTCACGGGCAATAATATGTTCCCAAGTAGACTGAGGGACTCCTGTTGCAGCAGCCATTTGTGCTGCAGCTGCTGAGCCAATAGCCCCTGCAGTATTTCCATTACTCAATACTTGGCCACTCGTCTGGTGTTGAGCAGGTCTATAAGTTGTCTCAGTAACAGCATAAGCTTGTTGTGCCTGACTGGTAGCAGGGGTGTTTTCTGTTACAACTGCTTGTTCTACAGCTGCCTCTTCACTCGCAGTAACTTGTTGCTGAGAATTAGCTTCTGTAGATTGAGAACTTGATTTTGGGGCTTCATTAGATGCCTGAGAAGGTTTTGGAGCCTGTTTTACATCTTCTACTTTTGATTTAGATGTCGCCTTAGTCATTTTTGATTTTTTGGCTACGCGAACTTTATCTGCTTTTGACAAAGATTCAGTAGTAACTTGTGAACTTTTAAAGATGACCATTACAGCCAAAATACATGAAAAAAGGGCTACTAAAGTGATAGCTCCATAAGCTAAATGATGTTTTTTTACATTCAATTTTGATAATTTTCTTCTTTTATTCATGTTACCTATATTATACTTTATTTGTTACCTTGCAATTGAATAGATGTTAAAAATATTACAAAGAGATTTAATTTTAAGTAAATCTCTTTGTTTTATCAACTTTTATTAATACCAGCCGTTACTATTCCAAAATGATAGCGCTGCCGACCAAGATCCGTAACGAGAAACCACATAATTGTCCGCTACTTTTTCTTGATTTTCAGGAGATAAGTCGCCATTTAGGTAAGATTGAGACAGTTGATATCTTCCATAATATTGTCCATTCTGTGCAGTATAACTACCATTTGATTCACGACGAGCTATTTCTTCTTTTGCGGCTGAATCACTTGAACTCAAATTTGATGAAGAATTCATTGAATTTTCAATTGTTGGTTGAGATTTTGCTTCTGCTTGACTAGCTGTAGAATTATCCAATTTTAAAACATCACCTATACTGATGACATCAGCGTTACTGATACTATTGAGAGACACTAACTCTTGTACCGTAGTTTTATGATTTTTAGCAATAGCTGATAAGGTATCACCTGATTTCACGGTATAAGATGCTGCGCTTACTGAAAGTGGTAAAGCTAATGAAGCACCCACTAAAAGACCTGCCACTCCTAATTTAAATGGTTTTGATTTTTTAACCGAGGTTATTGACATAATATATGCTCTCTTTCATTAATTGATACGCGTACTATCATACCTTGTAAATATTACTAATTGTTTTGCCTTAGATGAAATTTATTACAAATAAATTGTAAATTAATAAAGAAAAGGCCTCCAAAAAACAATTTTTAGTTTTCTTTAAGTAAAGTTGTTGAGCTTTTCACATTATATAAATGAAAAGGCTAAGACCATAAACTGATCTTAACCTTTTAATTTTTTAATAGAAACAAACTCAAACCCAATAATAACATAAGTAATATACTAAAAGTATCCCGAACAGTCCACTTCAATAAACGGTACTTACTACGATTGGCTCCGCCTTGATAACCTCTTGCTTCCATAGCAATTGCCAACGCATCTGCTCTTTTAAAACTAGAAGCAAATAATGGAATCAAAATAGGGATAATAGACTTAACCTTATGAATTAGGTTTCCCTCTCCAAAATCAACTCCACGAGCTCTTTGAGCATTCATGATACGTGTTGTATCATCCATTAAAGTAGGAACGAAACGTAAGCTAAGGGATAACATCAAACCAATCTCGTGTGCTGGTACTCTCAGTACTTCCAATGGTTTTAACAAAGATTCAACAGCATCTGCTAAACTTAACGGAGTAGTAGTTAAGGTAAGTAATGTCGAAAAGAAGATAATTAAAACAAATCTCATAAAAATAAGTGCTGCTTGTTGTAACCCAAGGCTAGTGATGCTAAAAATCCAAAACGAGAAGATAACCTGCCCGCCTTGTGCAAACAGCATCTGGAAGAGGGTTGTAAATAAAATAATACCAACCATCGGTTTAATACCATTGAAAAAATAGGAAAATTTTATCTGAGATAAACCCACAATAACCAACGTAAAAATGAATACGATCACATTTGTCACTACATTATTTGCCCAAAAAACAATAATGATAAAAAGCAACATGGCTAGTAACTTACTTCGAGGATCTAATTTATGAATGAGAGAATTACCTGGTATGTAACGTCCCAAAATCAATTTATCCATGCTTAATAGCCTCCACAAATTCGTTAATAGTAATTGGTAAACTAGGTAAATTTAATCCCTTATGAGATAGTCTTTGAGCAAACTTGGTGATTTTGGGAACTCCTAATTGTTTACTTTCTAAAAGTTCTACTTCTTGAAAAATCTGTTTTGGTTGTCCTGATAAGGTTACTTTCCCTGCTTCTAAAACATACACATAGTCAGCATAATCCGCTACATCGTCCATTAAGTGAGTCACTAAGACGATAGTCATTCCTTTTTTATGAAGATTTTTAAAAAGAGTCATTAATTCTTTTCTTCCCTTAGGATCAAGTCCAGCTGTTGGCTCATCCAGTACTAGTACTTTGGGTTCCATCGCTAAAATACCAGCTATAGCAACCCGCCTCATCTGCCCTCCAGAAAGTTCAAATGGATTTTTATCGAATAAATCCTCACTGATACCAACTAACCTTAATTTTTCTTCAGCCAGCCTTTCAGCTTCAATCTGAGAAATACCAAAATTTTGTGGTCCAAAAGCAACATCCTTTAAAACTGTCTCTTCAAAAAGCTGACTTTCTGGAAATTGAAAAACTAAACCAACTTTTTGCCTTATAAATTTGATTTCTTTGTTCTTGTCCCCTGCTTTAATAGAAAAATCATCGACAATTACCTCACCTTTTGTAGGAATATGTAAACCATTCAAAAGTTGCATAATAGTTGATTTTCCAGAACCTGTGTGCCCAATGAACGCGGTATAGGAAGCATCTTCAATTTTCAGATTGACGTCAAAAAGGGCACGCCCTTCAAAAGGAGTGCCGGCTTGATAGGTATAACTTACATTTTTAAATTCAATTCCCATAATTGTTCTTCTAATTCCTTCTCTGTAAGATACTCTGTCCCTATATCAAGACCATTAGCAGCCAGTTCTGCCATTAACCTACTTGTAAAGGGAACATCTAAACCTAAACTAATCAAACGATTTCCACGACCAAATAACGCTTTTGGAGTGGATGTCGACTCAACTTTACCATTTTTCATAACGATGACACGATCACTCAATGCAACTTCATCTAAGTCGTGTGTAATTGAAATAACAGTAAGATTATATTTTTGACGAATAGCTCGTATCGTTCTTATCAGTTCCAATCGTCCCTCAGGATCAAGCATACTAGTCGCCTCATCCAAGATGATAACTTGTGGACGCATAGCTACAGCTCCTGCAATGGCTACACGCTGCTTTTGTCCTCCAGATAAACGTGCAGGCTCCCTCATTTTAAATTCAGACATTCCTACCAAATCAAGTGCTTGGTCCACTCTTTCTTTCATGTCTTTCAAAGGAATACCTTTATTTTCCAAACCAAAGGCGACGTCATCTTCAACAGTTGCCCCTACAAATTGGTTATCAGGATTTTGAAATACCATGCCAATCTTGTGACGTAACTCCCAGACATTATCTTCGGTTAACTCTTGTCCATCAATGATAATCTGGCCAGACTCCGCCTCTAAAAGTCCATCTATTAAACGAACAGTAGTGGATTTCCCAGAACCATTATGACCAATAATAGATAGCCATTCTCCTTGTTTCACATGAAACGATACATTCTCCAATTGATAATGTGTTTGATTACTATCATATTTAAAAAAGAGATTATTAACGGTAATAATATTTGTCATTATTTAAAAGTATCCTTAAATAAGAAGCCTGCACCTTTAAAATAGTCGTAGCCTGAATACAAGGTAAAGAATAGAGCAATGTATAACATGATGTTACCAAGTGTCATCCAATGTACTAACAAAAAAATAACTGCAAACATTTGAGTAGCCGTCTTTATTTTCCCTGGCATAGCTGCAGCAAGTACTGTTCCACCTGTTTCAACTAAAAGTAAACGCAAACCTGTAACTGCTAACTCTCTACAAATGATAATAGCTGAAACCCAAGCTGGTGCTAAGTCTAGTCCAACTAACATGATAAAAGCACTCATAACTAGCATTTTATCAGCTAATGGGTCTGCAAATTTCCCAAAATTTGTTACTACTTGCCATTTACGTGCTAGATAACCATCTAGGTAATCGGTCAAACTTGCAATAGCAAATACAATAGCTGCAACAATATGCCAAGTTGTACTTGTTGTTACTGAAGTTAATACTATAAATAACGGAATCATTAAAATTCTGACTACAGTTAATAGATTCGGAATATTTTCTTTCTTCATCATAAATTCTCCTTTTGGAAACATAGTATTCCTATATTATGTTATTTCAAAACTAGTAAAAGACTTTTGACATACCAACTTTATAGATGTCTAAGCTTCCTTATTATATCAAAATTTCAGATTATTTACGAAGATTTTGGAAAAATAACGAAGTCAGATGTGTCAGCATTATATAAGAAATCCTTACCAATCGTAATGACATCTTCCAAATCTAATTCTTCAACGATAGATGGCAAATCCAAATACATCGTTTTTCCATCATATAAATAGGTGACGAATTGCATTGCGAGATTTTCAATAGAATCTAAGCTTCTTAAAAAATCGCCATAGAGCTCTCTCTTAACGTTTTTTAAGTGGCTTTCGGTAAGATCAGATGATTGCAAAGCATTTTTTAGCAATAACCTCAACTGAGTTGAAAAAGCAATTGGCTCTGTCGTATCTAAAGAAATAATAACGCACTCAAAATCTGGATGAACTTCAATTTCTATATCAAAAGAATCATCAATTTGACCAGATTCGTACCAGTCTTGGTTAATTGTAGAAGTCCATCCTAAAAGCATTGCAAAAAATAGCTGTAATCCGATTTTCTCTTTTAGGTAAGAACCATGTATCATATGATTTGATTTTCGATAACCAATAGCTAATTTAGGTTTTGTCACTGTCATATGGCAAGAGTTGTTTTTTATAACAGGCTCAAGGCTAATAGAATCTCGGTCAATATTCTGTGAGTAACTTGTGAAATGAGAATTTTTTTGAAGGTAAGTTATAATTTCTTGTGGACTAAATTGTCCAACAAGAACTAAATTCATATTAGACAACTGATAAAAGTCTTTGTGATTTTCTTGTAAATCGGTTAAGGTTATTTGAGAGATTGATTGGTAATCTCCAGCGATATCAAATGCTAATGGAGAGTTGGGGTAAAGGTTCGATAACACTCCTTGATAAAGCCTATATTCTGGGTCATCTTGATACATTTCAATTTCTTGTTTGATAATATCTTTTTCTTTAGTAATTGACTCTTCTGTAAAGTTTGTTGTCAATACAAAGTCAAGTAGTATATCTAAGCAGTTTGTAATGTGACTTATAGTTGAAAAATAAAAACTAGTTTTATCAAAAGTTGTAAAGGCGTTACTCTCGGCGCCATATTTAGTAAATTGAGTTGCAGCGTCTTGTCCTTTATCCAGTTCAAATAATTTATGTTCTAAGAAGTGAGCAATTCCTGCCGGATAATGTTCTACACAACCATTCCTCGTATATTTTGTATGGAGTGATCCAAAATTTGCTGTCAATACTCCAACAGTTTCCTTAAATGATGGCTTTGGAATAAGGTATACATTTAGTCCGCTCTCTAATGTTAACTTATATACTTCCTCCTGAAGGTTCTGATAAGTTATTTTATTAACTGTCATCCTAGTTTCCTTCCAAAAAATAAAAAGCTTGTAATTTTAATTTTGTTGCTACGCTGACAATATCTGATTTTGTTACATCGTCTACTTTGTCAATGAATAGTGCTGAAGTATGAAACTGATCTAAATAATGTTCATGATAAATGTGGTCAACTATGACCTTAGGATTATCAGAAGCTAAAACATAGTTCATTTTCAATATATCTTTTGTTTGTTTCAATAATGTAGAAGAAAACCTGCCCATCTTAATATTATTGAATTGCTTATTAATAAGCTTCAAAAAACGCTCACGATTCTCTTTATCAATACCTGCATATATCGTAAAGAGACCTGTAAAGCTGTCAAATTGACTACCTATAGTATAGGCTAAACCTTGCTTTTCTCGAATTTCTGTAAACAACAAGGAGTGGGCAAAAGCACCAAATAAACCGTTAAATACTATTAAAGCAAAATAATCTTCATCTTTATAAGTTATTGGAAGATGATAAGCCAATTGCATAATAGATTGATTAACGTCCTTATCTTCTACTTGACTTCTCGTTATATTTTCATAAGTCTGCGTATAATCAAAAGCTAATACTTTGTGACGTGGCTCAAATGCCATACGATTAAAAGCCTGAATCATTCGATAGTCATCAAAATCCCCTACGACAAAAATATCTAATTGATCTTCCTTAAGCATCTTCTGAAATTCTTGATAAGCTGTAAATGAATTTTCTGATTCCACTAAAGATGCTGTACCATACTTAGGTAAACGAAGTGTCTTATTATTGTAGAATAAAGATTTTAGTGCTAAGTCACTGCTATAAAAATTATCTTCAATATCAGCCTCTAAATATTGAATAAGGTTTTTCTTCTCAGTATCAAAAATAGATGTTTGATACTGTTCTAAAGAAATTAAAGGAGAAAACAGCATATCCTCCAAGAATGTAATAATTTGTTCAACGATATTTTCTTGTTCTAAAGTAAAGGTATTTTTAACAAATACAATATCAATATCAACAATGTGAACAAGACCCTTAGTAGAAATCTTAGTTGATAAACTAGCGCCATATAAGGAAGCTAACTTTTCTCGAAATTCTTGTACCTTAGGATACTTAGCATTTGCAGTAACTAACATTTGAGCAACGAGCGATCTACGTGCTACTGTTTTATTATTAAAATCACCTGAAAATCGAAAAGTAAGATGATTAGTCTTAAATTGTTGGTTTTTAATTAAATGTAGAGAAACGCCTTCAACTATTTTCATTCAATATCCTTTGTGTTCTGTATTGTTAGCTAAGATTATATCATTTTTAAAGGCGTTAAAAAAGATTAAACATCCAAGATATGATTAATTCTAAATTTCAATCTTCTTCAAAATTGACAAAGTCGTCAACCAATATTTACTCCCATTTTTTATACCTTGTCTCCATATCATAAGTTCAACTCAAAAAATAATTTTATGCTATAATGATGTGATATCTAAAATTGGAGATTAAAAAGTCATGGATTATAAATTATTTGATGAATATATTACTTTACAATCACTTCTAAAAGAGATTGGTATCATTCAAAGTGGCGGAGCCATTAAAAAATTTTTAGCGGATAATCGAGTATTGTTTAACGGTGACCTTGAAAATAGGCGTGGAAAGAAACTCCGCCTGGGGGATATTATTACTATTCCTGATCAAAATATCGAGATCATTATAAGGAAGCCATCAGATCAAGAAATTGAAGAACGTAATATAGAAATAGCTGAAAAACAGCGTGTTTCAGCAATCGTTAAAGAAATGAATAAAAACACCAACAAAGGTAAATCAAAAACTAGCAAAAAACCAGTTCGCTTTCCAGGGACATAAAAATGTGGATAAAAAATATTTCTTTAAAACATTATCGTAATTATGAAGAAGCACAAGTAGATTTTTCACCCAACCTCAATATTTTCATTGGCCGCAATGCTCAAGGAAAGACAAATTTTTTAGAAGCAATCTACTTCTTGGCTTTGACTCGAAGTCACCGTACCCGTTCTGATAAAGAACTTGTACATTTTAAACACCATGATGTACAAATTACAGGTGAGGTAATCCGCAAAAGTGGCCATCTTAACTTAGATATTCAATTATCTGAAAAAGGAAGAATCACTAAAGTTAACCATCTTAAACAGGCAAAATTATCTGATTATATTGGGGCTATGACTGTCGTACTTTTTGCCCCTGAAGATCTTCAATTAGTTAAAGGTGCACCTAGTCTAAGACGAAAATTTTTAGATATAGATATTGGACAAATTAAGCCAACGTACTTAGCTGAACTTTCAAATTACAATCATGTATTAAAACAAAGAAACACTTATCTAAAAACTACTAATAACGTCGACAAAACTTTTTTAACAGTCCTTGATGAACAATTAGCTGATTATGGAAGTCGTGTCATTGAACACCGTTTTGATTTTATCCAAGCCCTAAATGATGAAGCGGACAAACATCACTACATTATCAGTACTGAGTTAGAACATTTATCTATTCACTACAAATCGTCAATAGAGTTTACAGATAAGTCAAGTATTAGGGAACATTTTTTAAACCAATTATCTAAAAGCCACTCAAGAGACATCTTTAAGAAAAACACAAGCATCGGACCTCATCGTGATGATATTACTTTCTTTATTAATGATATCAATGCTACTTTTGCTAGCCAAGGGCAACAAAGAAGCCTTATTTTATCATTGAAATTAGCAGAAATTGAGCTAATAAAAACCGTTACCAACGATTATCCGATTCTCTTACTTGACGACGTCATGAGTGAACTTGACAACCATCGTCAACTAAAACTCTTAGAGGGAATCAAAGAGAATGTTCAAACATTTATTACTACAACAAGTTTAGAACATTTAAGTGCTTTACCTGATCAACTCAAAATCTTTAACGTTAGTGATGGTACTATTAGTATTAATGAAAAAAAAGCAACAGATTAATCTGTTGCTTTTTAATAAGATTTAACAATACCAAGTAATATAGCACCCATAACAAAACAAAGGATACCCATGACAACCCACTTCTGCTCTTTCTTCGTTTTTGTCTCACCTAAAAATAAAATACCACCAATAATAGAGATAATTACTCCAAGTTGAGAAAAACTAAAAGCAATTGCTAGCCCTGCTTTAGCTGCTGCCAATAACATGAAGACATTACCAACGCCCCACATGAGACCTGTAATCATATTTTTAACAACAACAGCCTCAAAGTTAACACGAAACTTCATGAAACAAATTGCACCTAGACACATTCCAACAGCCATGGGTAAAATAACGGCCATAGCGTCGAACTTCATAATGTTATTAAATAAAACTGCGTATGAGATGTAACCTACAGTTGAATAAGCAATTGTAGCAAATCCTTTTGAAAACTCTTGATGTGTTGCCAAAGCTTGTTCTGAGACATCACGTTTACTTGAGAAATAGAAGCCGATAACTAATAATGTCAACGCTGTCAATCCTAAAATAAATTGGATTGGCTTAGTCCATTCATGAAAGACTAAAGCACCAACTAGGCTTCCACCTACTAATTGTGCACCACTTGACAGTGGATTAGCAACAGAGACTCCCATATATTTCATTGCTTGGAATTGACCATTTTGGCCGACTGACCATAGGATACCACCTAAGATACCAAAAATCCACAATGAGGCAGTCATCTCTGGCTGTTTAAATAACCATACGATAATCGCAAATAGCAATGCTCCTAAAGTCATTCCAAATGTTTGTTGATTTGGACGTCCTCCAATTTTATTACTAACAAATCCAATACTTCCCCACGCAAACATGGGAATCAATGCAATAAGTAAACCTTCCAATTCTTTCTCCTTACAATGGAATATTAAGTATTACCTATTTTCAATCCTAGAGAATCTATTGACTAACTTTATTAGCAAGATCAGCAAATACTATAGCTTTATCAACACTATCTTTTTCCAAAGCTATAATGACTTGTTTTATCAATAAATTGACCAGTGATTTAGAATAAGGTAACTGTTCTTTAGTCATATTACTAATCTTATTTAAAATAACATCTTCAGGTAAAATATCTTGAAAATAGCAGATGACTTTGAAATAAAAATCATTGTACTGTGTCACACCATTCAGATAAGTAACTACCAGGTTAATCTCATCTTGAGGCAGCCTCATATTTAACCCTAAATTTGAAATAAAAAGTTTAGCCAATATTTTGAGAACATTGCTTTCTATTCTATCACAGGATTGTTGTTTTTGGAAACTGAAAATTCTCATGATATCTTCATTATCTCGATAAGATTCCAGTAAAGTTAATTGCTCTAAATCAGTATTAGAAGTTCCAGCCTTAACTTTTGAATCTAGAATGGATACTTCATTGATAGTTACCCCAACCTCCAACGTTTGTAAAGCTTTAATAAATTTATCAATACCTATTTGTGTCTCACCATTTTCAAAACGTGATAGAGTTGATTTTGATAATTGAGCACTTTTGGCTAGAGAACTTAGGGATATACCTTTGTCCTCTCTCAACTCTTTTAAAATTTTTCCATAATTTTTCATACAAAAACTTTACTATATTTGTTTCTTTTATGCAACAAAAAGCATCCTCATAGGGGATGCTTTTTGCCCTTATTTTAGTGTACTGAATAATTTGGTGCCTCATTTGTAATTTGAACATCATGGGGATGGCTTTCTTTCAAGCCAGCTCCTGACATTTCAACAAATTGAGCATTATCA
The DNA here is from genome assembly GCF_001811765.1 of Streptococcus sp. HMSC076H09. Lineage (NCBI taxonomy): Bacteria > Bacillati > Bacillota > Bacilli > Lactobacillales > Streptococcaceae > Streptococcus > Streptococcus sp. HMSC076H09. Next base: position 87,904 of record NZ_KV806600.1, read on the forward strand.
TGAAGTTCTTTTATGTTCGCTGCACCTACATATCCCATACCAGAGCGAATGCCACCAAGCATTTGGAAAACAATATCGGCTACTGAACCTTTGTATGCTACACGACCTTCAATACCTTCTGGAACCAATTTGTTAGCCTCGTTTACAGAACCTTGGAAATAACGATCGCTTGAACCTTTTTTCATTGCTGCAATTGAGCCCATACCACGGTATGTCTTGAACTTACGCCCTTGGAAAATTTCTGTTTCTCCTGGCGCTTCATCTGTTCCTGCAAACATTGAACCTAGCATAACTGCATTTCCACCTGCTGCAAGTGCTTTTACAATATCACCTGAATATTTAATACCACCATCAGCAATGATAGTCTTACCGTACTCACGCGCAACAGCCGCTGCATCGTAAATAGCTGTAATCTGAGGAACACCTACCCCAGCAACGACACGAGTCGTACAAATTGAACCTGGACCAATACCAACTTTAACGACATCCACACCTGCATCATAAAGTGCACGCGCTCCTTCTGCTGTAGCAATATTTCCCGCAATCAATGTGCGATTAGGGAAGTGAGCACGAATTTCAGCAATTTTACGGAGCACACCAGCTGAATGTCCATGTGCTGTATCAATGACAATAGCATCTGCACCTGCTTCAAACAAAGCTTCTGCACGTTCAAAAGTATCAGAGGTTACACCTACTGCACCTGCAACTAAGAGACGTCCAAATTCATCTTTTGCTGCCTTAGGAAATTCAATAACTTTTTCGATATCCTTAATAGTAATAAGTCCTGAAAGACGTCCCTCATCATCTACTAAAGGTAGCTTTTCAATACGATGCTCATGAAGAATACGCTCTGCAGTTTCAAGATCTGTACCAATAGGAGCTGTTACAAGATTTTGACTTGTCATGTGCTCTGAGATTAGTTGTTTATAATCAGAAATGAAACGCATATCACGGTTAGTAATAATTCCAACTAATTTACGATTCTCGAGTGTCTCTACAATAGGAACTCCACTAATGCGATAGTTTTGCATCAATTCCTCAGCTTCAGAGACAGTATTATCTGGTGTCAAGAAGAATGGGTCAATAATAACACCATTTTCTGAGCGTTTAACTTTACGAACTTCTTCTGCTTGATCAACTATTGACATATTTTTATGAATGATACCAAGCCCACCAGCACGTGCAATAGCAATAGCCATCTTACTATCTGTAACTGTATCCATTGCAGCTGTAATGATTGGAATGTTTAATGTCAAATTATCAGCCAACTTTGTCTTCATATCAACTTCATTTGGTAAAACATGGCTTTCAGCAGGAATAAGCAGAACATCATCAAAAGTAAAACCTTTTTTCAAAAACTTAGTATCCCAATTTGACATCAAAAAATCCTCTTTTCTTAGATAGTAGATATAAAAAATCCCATTAAAATTATATTGTTACTATCATATCACGCTAAAATCATTTGTCAATATAAAAAGAGCATAGAATTAATAGCTTCTAGCTCTTTAAAGTAATGAAAAAATCTTCTTAATTTTCTATTTTTTTGAGAAGAAGAAAGGCGGCGTATACTGACTTAATTTCTCAAAACACTTTTGAGCTTCTTCACTATTATTACAAATAATCAAACAAGTATCATCACCACAGACAGTTGCTAAGATCTCAGGTAATAAAATCGAATCTAATATGGAGCCAAAAGATTGAGCTAAGCCAGGTAGTGTCTTCAAAACGATTTGGTTTTGAACTGGAAACAGCATGACTAGGGCATCTTCCATGTAAAAACGTAACCGTTCTTCCCAACGCTTCTGAGATATACTATGAATCTCATAATAAGTTTCTGTAGCATTATCACTGCTTTCGTTAACCTTAATTAAATTAAGTTCCTTCATATCTCGAGATAATGTTGCTTGCGTCACTGAAACGCCATTTTTTTCTAGTAATTCCCTTAACTCATGTTGTGTACGCACCTTAGTCTCAGAGACTAAGGAACGAATTAATTGGTGTCTTGTTTCTTTTTTATTCATATAAACTCCTTATTCAATGAATTTCTTGAAATAATTTTTATTATTATAGAGAAGCTTCTTTCCTTTCATTTCAACGATATCTTTTTGGCGTAATTCCTTTAAAACATGACTAACTGTCTCGCGAGTAGTTCCGCTCATATTGGCAATTTCAATCGTTGTAATAGGAAAAGGTAAATGTCCCCTTTCTGTAGGAACTTGCAAAAGTAGAGTTGCAAGCGATTGGATAACTCTCATACTGGCACTTGAAGTCACCATATTACGAAGTCGTATTTCATGAACTCGTAATAGCTTAGAATATTTCCGACAAAGATGCTTCATTTGATTGATATTTTGAAGAGAGTATTCTTCGTATAAAGCCATTGGCAGAGAAAAATACTCAATATCCGTAATAGCCACTGCTGAAAAATGGTAATCATCATCCAAAAAGAGACCTCCATAAGGAAAAACCGTACCTTGTCTAACATAATCTGTATAAATGAAAGAACCAGAAGCGTCTGATTGTTCAATTTTTACATGTCCTGACTGGATTAAAAACAGTTTTTCACGGTAATCACCTTCAAAAAATAAGGTATGATTTTTTAGAGCTGTACGATGTTTAATGTGGCTCACAATATGGTCAAATTGTTCAATAGTAAAGTGTTTAAAATCATCTAGTTGTCTGAAATAAAAATATTGTTCTTTTGTAATCACCTGATTTTCTAGACCTTTCTAATCATTAGATGCGAACATTTTTTGTATAATGAAAATTTTTTAATGTATAAAATTTTCTTGTCACGATAAATCCTCCTTCATTATAGCAAAAAAATTCGTAGAAAGAACGTTTTTCGTTGAATTTTGAAAACGCTTTTGAGAAAATGTAATTGTTCTGATATCTTTTAAAAAAATTGAGAGGCCTTCATGACTAAATTTATTGTTGATTCATCGTACTGGAATTTGTTTCCAACTTCTAAAATTGGAGTAATCTTAATCAAAGATTATCACATGGACAGAAACCTTGAAACAGAACTTAAACAGTTACTGTCTGATAGTCATTCTTTAGCAAAAAAATATTTGCAAGAGAAAGAATTCAGTCAAAACAGAGTTATCCAAACTTATCGCAAAGCATATCAAACCTTTAAAACTAAAAAAGGTGCACGTTCAAGTATCGAAGCATTATTGAAGCGAGTTAATTCAGGAAACGAAATTACTAGTATAAATCCTCTAGTTGATATCTATAATGCCGCTAGCCTTAGGTTTGGATTACCTATTGGTGCTGAGGATAGTGATACATTTAGAGGTGATTTAAAACTAACTATTACCAATGGTGGTGATGAATTTTACTTGATTGGCGAAGATTTTAACAGACCAACTCTTTCAGGTGAGCTTGCCTATGTTGATGATGTTGGAGCAGTTTGCCGCTGTTTTAATTGGCGTGATGGAAAACGTACTATGATTACCGATAATACTCAGAATGCTTTTTTAGTTATCGAATTAATTGATAATGGAAGAGAAATTATTTTTAAAGAAGCGTTGGACTTTATCGCCACCAATACAAATCGTTTTCTAAAAGCTAAAACACAGACCATCATATTAGATAAAGAACACAGTGAAATAACGCTATAACATTAAAACGAAAAGTAAAAATTTTACTTTTCGTTATTTTTTTAGGTTAATAATTTCTCACTTTCCAACGATAAAAGAAAGAAATTGTATAGAAATCGCTTTCATTTCTATAAATTTAAATTTTTTTGGATATAATCGTGACATTCTTAACACTTTTAATGCGAATAACTTCCCTATTTTATATTCAAAAGAAAGTAGAATGTAAATGTAGATATAGAGATAAATCCTGTTTCAATACAAATCTCTAACTAAGAAAGGAGTAAAATATGACTCAAACACATCCAATTCATGTTTTCTCAGAAATTGGAAAACTTAAAAAAGTTATGCTACACCGTCCAGGTAAAGAAATAGAAAATCTGATGCCTGATTATTTAGAGAGACTCTTGTTTGATGATATCCCATTTTTGGAAGATGCACAAAAAGAACACGATGCGTTTGCACAAGCACTTCGCAACGAAGGAGTCGAAGTACTTTACCTTGAAAATCTTGCTGCCGAGTCGTTAACAAACCAAGAAATTCGTGAACAGTTTATCGATGAGTACATTGGCGAAGCAAATGTTCGCGGTCGTGCTACTAAAAAAGCTATTCGAGAATTATTACTCAATATCAAAGATAATAAAGAACTTATCGAAAAAACTATGGCAGGTATCCAAAAGTCTGAGCTACCTGAAATCCCATCTTCTGAAAAAGGTCTAACTGATCTTGTCGAATCTAATTATCCATTTGCCATAGATCCGATGCCAAATCTTTACTTTACACGTGATCCATTTGCAACTATTGGGAATGGAGTTTCATTAAATCATATGTTCTCTGAAACACGTAATCGCGAAACTTTATACGGTAAATATATCTTTACACATCACCCAGAGTACGGTGGAAAAGTCCCTATGGTCTATGAACGTGAAGAAACAACTCGTATTGAAGGTGGAGATGAGCTTGTCCTTTCTAAAGATGTCCTTGCCGTTGGTATCTCTCAACGTACTGATGCTGCCTCTATTGAAAAACTCTTAGTCAATATTTTTAAACAAAATTTAGGTTTTAAAAAGGTTTTAGCATTTGAATTTGCAAATAATCGTAAATTTATGCACCTTGACACAGTCTTTACAATGGTTGACTATGACAAGTTTACAATTCACCCAGAAATTGAAGGCGATCTTCGCGTTTACTCTGTAACTTACGAAAACCAAGATCTTCATATTGAAGAAGAAAAAGGTGATTTGGCAGATCTTCTAGCGAAAAACCTAGGAGTTGAGAAAGTGGAATTGATTCGTTGTGGGGGTGACAACTTAGTCGCTGCTGGACGTGAACAATGGAATGATGGTTCAAATACATTAACTATAGCACCAGGTGTCGTTATCGTTTACAACAGAAATACAATCACAAATGCAATCTTAGAGTCCAAAGGATTGAAATTAATTAAGATTAATGGAAGTGAATTAGTTCGTGGGCGTGGTGGACCACGCTGCATGTCAATGCCATTTGAACGTGAAGACCTTTAAAATTTATGAAGCTATTAGTCAATCACTTGCCTTACCAAAGAGCTGCAAGCCTATATATTCGCTTTTCTGTTTTCGTTATCGAAAGAAATATAAAAATGGAAGAAGAATTCGATGATAATGACGAGCAAGATACTATTTATGCTGTTCTTTATGATGGGAAACAGCCAGTTTCAACAGGACGCTTTCTTCCTGAAACTCAAACAGAAGCTCGTTTGACTCGAATTGCGACTTTAAAAGGTTATCGTGGTAACGGCTATGGTACCAAAATTATTATAGCACTAGAAAATTATGCAAAAGAAAATGGTTATCACTATCTAACTATACATGCTGAATTGACAGCAAAAGATTTCTACCAGACACTTGGGTATCAAGCTACTGGGAATATTTATATGGAAGACGGGGAAGCCTGTCAAACACTCGAAAAATATTTAATTTAAAGGAGACATTAACATATGACACAAGTATTTCAAGGACGTAGTTTCTTAGCAGAAAAAGATTTTTCTCGTGAGGAATTTGAATATCTTATTGATTTTTCAGCTCATTTAAAAGACCTTAAAAAACGTGGTGTTCCTCATCATTATCTTGAAGGTAAAAATATTGCTCTCTTATTTGAAAAAACATCTACTCGTACTCGCGCAGCCTTTACAACTGCAGCAATTGACCTAGGCGCTCATCCGGAATACCTTGGTGCAAATGATATTCAACTTGGTAAAAAAGAATCAACAGAAGATACTGCTAAGGTTTTAGGACGTATGTTTGATGGTATTGAATTCCGTGGTTTTAGCCAAAGAATGGTTGAAGAGCTTGCTGAATTTTCTGGAGTACCTGTCTGGAATGGTTTAACAGATGAATGGCATCCAACACAAATGCTAGCTGACTACCTTACTATCAAAGAAAACTTCGGTAAACTTGAAGGTATTACTCTTGTTTACTGTGGTGACGGACGTAACAATGTTGCCAACTCGCTTTTAGTGGCTGGGACTTTGATGGGGGTCAATGTACACATCTTTTCTCCAAAAGAACTTTTCCCTGCTGAAGAGATTGTTAAATTGGCTGAAGAATATGCCAAAGAGTCCGGGGCTCACGTTCTCGTTACTGATAATGTAGACGAAGCTGTAAAGGGAGCAGATGTCTTTTACACTGATGTCTGGGTATCGATGGGAGAAGAAGATAAGTTCAAAGAACGCGTTGAACTTCTTCAACCATATCAAGTAAACATGGAACTGATTAAAAAAGCTAATAATGATAATCTTATCTTCTTACACTGCTTACCTGCATTCCATGATACAAATACCGTTTACGGCAAAGACGTCGCTGAAAAATTTGGCGTCAAGGAAATGGAAGTTACTGATGAAGTCTTCCGTAGCAAATATGCTCGTCATTTCGACCAAGCTGAAAATCGTATGCACACTATTAAAGCTGTAATGGCTGCAACCCTTGGAAATCTTTTCATTCCAAAAGTTTAAATTAAACGACTATAGGGAGTTGACATATAGTCAATTCCCTATTTTAGGAAATGAGGTATAAAATGGAAAAAGAAAAAAAATTAGGTCTTTTACCACTAACAATGCTTGTCATTGGCTCTCTTATCGGTGGCGGAATCTTTGATTTAATGCAAAATATGAGTTCCAGAGCCGGTTTGGTACCAATGCTTATTGCTTGGGTAATTACTGCTATCGGGATGGGGACTTTCGTTTTAAGTTTTCAAAATTTATCTGAAAAAAGGCCGGACCTAACAGCTGGAATCTTTAGTTACGCTAAAGAGGGGTTTGGAAACTTTATGGGATTTAACTCTGCATGGGGTTATTGGTTATCAGCTTGGCTTGGAAATGTTGCCTACGCTGCACTCTTATTCAGTTCACTCGGTTATTTCTTTAAATTCTTTGGTAATGGAAATAATATCATCTCAATTATTGGAGCAAGTATAGTTATTTGGGTTGTCCATTTCTTAATTTTAAGAGGTGTTAATACAGCTGCATTTATTAATACCATAGTTACCTTTGCAAAATTAGTACCTGTTATTATTTTCTTAATTTCAGCGTTATTAGCTTTCAAATTTAACATTTTTAGTCTTGATATCTGGGGAAATGGATTACATCAATCAATTTTCAACCAAGTCAATTCAACTATGAAAACCGCTGTTTGGGTATTTATTGGTATTGAGGGCGCCGTTGTCTTCTCAGGTCGTGCTAAAAAACACTCTGATATTGGTAAAGCAAGTATCCTAGCATTATTCACTATGATTTCACTTTATGTATTGATTTCTGTTTTATCACTTGGTATCATGTCACGTCCAGAACTTGCAAACTTAAAAACACCAGCTATGGCTTACGTTCTAGAAAAGGCTGTTGGTCACTGGGGCGCTATCTTAGTTAACCTTGGTGTTATCATTTCAGTATTTGGCGCTATTCTTGCTTGGACTTTATTTGCAGCAGAATTACCATATCAAGCTGCTAAAGAAGGTGCTTTTCCTAAATTCTTTGCAAAAGAAAATAAAAACAAAGCTCCAATCAATTCACTCTTAGTCACTAATCTTTGTGTACAAGCATTCTTAATCACGTTCTTATTCACACAAAGTGCTTATCGTTTTGGTTTCGCATTAGCATCATCTGCTATCTTAATTCCTTATGCTTTTACAGCACTATATCAATTACAATTCACACTCCGTGAGGATAAGTCAACTCCAGGACATCAAAAGAATTTAATTATCGGTATCCTCGCTACAATCTATGCTGTTTACCTTATCTACGCTGGTGGTTTTGATTACTTACTTTTGACAATGATTGCTTACACTCTAGGTATGATTCTCTATATTAAAATGAGAAAAGATGACAAGCTTCCTATCTTTGTGGGATATGAAAAAATTAGTGCCATTGTCATTCTAGCGCTTTGCTTATTATGTATTATTGAAATTATGACTGGACAAATTGACATTGCTGCAATCCTAGCAGGTTAGTCATTAGAAAGAGGGATAAATTGGTAAAAGAACATCAAAAAATCGTAGTTGCCTTAGGTGGCAACGCTATTCTATCAACAGATGCTTCAGCAAAAGCACAACAAGAAGCATTAATCAACACATCAAAATCACTGGTCAAACTGATTAAAGAAGGCCATGATGTCATTGTTACTCATGGAAATGGTCCCCAAGTTGGTAACTTATTGCTACAGCAAGCAGCTTCAGATTCTGAAAAGAATCCAGCAATGCCTTTGGATACTTGTGTTGCCATGACAGAAGGAAGTATTGGTTTTTGGTTACAAAATGCTCTTAACAATGAATTACAAGAACAAGGCATTGACAAAGAGGTTGCAACAGTGGTAACTCAAGTTATTGTAGATGAAAAAGATCAAGCTTTCACTAATCCAACAAAACCTATTGGCCCATTCTTATCTGAAGAAGATGCCAAGAAACAAGCCCAAGAAACAGGTTCAAAATTTAAAGAAGATGCTGGCCGTGGATGGCGTAAAGTCGTTCCTTCACCAAAACCGGTTGGTATCAAAGAAGCTTCTGTTATTAGACGGTTAGTGGACTCTGGTGTGGTTGTTATTAGCGCAGGTGGCGGAGGTGTACCAGTTATTGAAGATGCTAATACAAAGGCATTAAAAGGGGTTGAAGCTGTTATTGACAAAGACTTTGCCAGTCAAACTTTATCAGAACTTGTTGATGCTGACTTATTCATCGTCTTAACTGGCGTTGACAACGTTTTTGTTAATTTTAATAAACCTAATCAAGAAAAATTAGAAGAAGTTACTGTTTCACAAATGAAACAATATATCACTGAAAATCAATTTGCCCCTGGAAGTATGCTACCAAAGGTCGAAGCTGCGATTGCTTTTGTTGAAAATAAACCTGAATCACGAGCTATTATTACTTCACTTGAAAATATTGATAATGTTTTAGCCCAAAATGCAGGGACACAAATTGTTGCAAATTAAACAATGTAGATTACCATTACATACACTCCTTATTAATGTCACTCCTTAGGCATTCCTATAATAAAAGAGAGCTAGATATATCTAGCTCTCTTTTATTATAGGACATATATTATTTAAAATAGTTCAAACCCATGGCTGATTTAACCTCATCCAAAGTAGAGGCTGCAACAGCTTGAGCTTTCTCACTACCTTTTTGTAACATTTGATAAACTTGTCCCATATCTTTAGCATATTCGAGGCGACGTTCTCTAATAGGTGATAATTCACGCTCTAAGATATCAAGTAGATAACGTTTTGTTTTAACATCCCCAAGTCCACCTTTTTGATAGTGTTCTTTCATAGCAGTAATCTCTTTTTGGTCTTCATCTCTTCCAAAAACATCAAGGTAATGAAATACCATATTACCTTCGATTTGTCCTGGTTCTTCTACTTTAATGTGGTTTGGATCAGTATACATACTCATAACTTTTTTCTTAACTGTATCCATATCATCTGCTAAAAAGATTCCATTATTTAATGACTTAGACATTTTTGCATTACCATCTAACCCTGGCAGACGACCTGCTGCATCATTTTCTGGATAGATTCCCTCTGGTTCAACTAAAACCTGACAATTATAAGCATGATTGAAAGATCTAACTATTTCACGTGTTTGTTCAATCATTGGTTTTTGGTCAGTCCCTACAGGAACAAGGTTAGCTTTAAAAGCGGTTATATCAGCTGCTTGTGCAACAGGATAAACTAAGAATCCTGCTGGAATAGACTCACCAAAACCTTTTTGAGCAATTTCTGTTTTTACAGTTGGATTACGTTCTAAACGTGCAAGTGAAACCAAGTTCATATAATACATACTTAATTCTGCTAACTCAGGAATTTGACTTTGAATGAATAAAGTCGACTTGTTTGGATCTAACCCAACAGCTAAATAATCAAGTGCAACATTACCAATTGATTCAACAATAGTTTGCGGATCTTTAGCATGGTCTGTCAGTGCTTGTTGGTCTGCTAAAAAGACAAATAAAGTATAGCTACCCTCATTTTGAAGTAGAACTCTATTTTTTAAGCTACCTACATAATGTCCAATATGCAACTTTCCTGTCGGTCTATCACCTGTTAAGATAATTGGTTTTGTCATGTTTACTCCTTAATATACCAAAGATATCATTTCATATAGTTATCTTATCATGTCACAAGCCCTATTGCAATTCATCCCTACAAGAAACATTCACCTTATTAAGATGATTAAACATTATGTAACGTTAAATCGTTCTTAATAATTTCAATCGTATAATGAATCATAATAATTAAAAGCGTTATCGTCACACCTAAAATAGCTCTATATGCAAAAATATCGTAAACTATTGCAGCTACCAATGCTCCAATAATAAATGCTAGAACTACCAGTGAATAATTGATAGCTCGTCTTTTTTGCATAGCCGTTCTCTGACGATTAACAATATACTCATACCAAAATTGTAGCATTTTCCGATAATTACCAGAAGTCATTAAGATAGTATATGGTTCCGATTCAATGCGACTTCCTGAAAATGTCAACATTAAAATACCTGTGCTAAAGGCTAATAAAGCTACCCAGATATTGTGGTTTACATTTTCAACAAAAGGAATAAACATCGTAGAAAGTAAAAGGGGACATAATGCATATAGACGCCAAAAAGCTGTTACTGCACGTTCTTTAATCACAATACCAACCAAAAAACCAATTGAAAAAAAGAAAATAGAAAATAATTTAGTGATAAAAAAGTGAAAATCATTTTGTCCGAGATTTGCCACCATCAAGATAATATTACCTGTCTGTGTTGCAACAAGGGAGTGAAACTGCATGTGACTATAAACGTCAATAAAACCACCAATAAAACCCAATAATACAGCCATTTTTCTTCCATCTTGTGGCATTATAATATCATCTCTGCGCATTATAGCAAATTCTCCTTCTTGTATTATCATGTTTTCTATTATATACCAATAAAATAGGCATTCAACTCAAAAATATCGAGAAATTTCTTTTCTAAATTTACTTGACTACCAAGTCTCGCTGTTAGATAATAGGTAATAATAAGTTTTGATAAAATAAAAATGTTATGACTGAGTTGTCAATATTATTTATTGACAGCTTTCTCTTTTTATCATGTTATTATTACTAAAGTTAAGGAGCTTATCATGTCTAAAAAAATTAAGAATTTTATACTATTAAATATTGGATCTCTAATTGTTGCATTTGGTTTCAACGCTTTCTTTCTTCATAATCATATTGTCACGGGGGGGATTAGTGGTTTGGCAGTTAGTTTTCATGAAGTATTTGGTTGGGATTCTGCTTTTTTTATTATGATTATCAATATTCCATTGCTCCTTCTTTGCTACTTTGGCTTAGGTAAACAAACCTTTTTAAAAACTGTCTATGGTTCTTGGATTTTTCCTGTTTTTATTAAGTTAACACAAAGTGTACCAACTTTGACCCACAACCCACTCCTCGCAGCACTTTTTGGAGGTGTTATTGTAGGATGTGGTTTGGGGATTGTTTTTTGGAGCGACTCTTCAACTGGTGGAACGGGGATTATCATTCAATTCTTAGGAAAATATACTCCTATAAGCCTTGGACAAGGGGTTATATTGATTGATGGACTTGTTACAATTGTTGGTTTCCTAGCTTTTGACAGTGATACGGTTATGTTTTCTATTATTGGGTTGATAACTATTAGTTATATTATTAATGCTATCCAAACTGGATTTACAACCTTAAGCACTGTCTTAATCGTTTCTCAAGAGCACCAAAAAATTAAGACATATATCAATACTGTCGCAGATAGAGGAGTAACAGAAATTCCCGTTAAAGGGGGATATTCTGGAACTAATCAAATCATGCTTATGACAACTATTGCTGGTTATGAGTTTGCTAAATTACAAGAGGCAATAGCAGAAATTGACGAAACAGCCTTCATAACAGTAACTCCAACATCACAAGCTTCTGGACGTGGATTTAGTCTTCAAAAAAATCATGGACGTCTTGATGAAGACATTCTTATGCCAATGTAATCGATTGATAATTAAAGCTTTTTCTAGTAGAATAGCAGATAGAATATACACAAGAGGTAACAAAATTGCTTACAGTTTCAGATGTTTCACTACGTTTTAGTGATCGCAAATTATTTGATGAAGTTAACATTAACTTTACAGCAGGAAATACCTATGGTCTTATCGGAGCAAATGGCGCTGGTAAATCAACTTTCCTTAAAATTTTAGCTGGTGATATTGAACCAACAACAGGACATATTGCACTTGGCCCAGATGAACGCCTTTCTGTACTTCGCCAAAATCATTTTGATTATGAAGATGAGCGCGTCATTGATGTCGTTATCATGGGTAATGAAACACTTTATAGTATCATGAAAGAAAAGGATGCTATCTACATGAAAGAAGATTTTTCTGATGAAGATGGTGTTCGCGCTGCGGAATTAGAAGGAGAATTTGCTGAACTCGGTGGATGGGAGGCTGAAAGTGAGGCTTCTCAATTACTCCAAAATCTAAATATTTCAGAAGAGCTTCATTATCAAAATATGAGTGAACTAGCTAATGGAGACAAAGTTAAAGTTCTCCTTGCAAAAGCTCTCTTTGGTAAACCAGATGTACTTCTCCTTGACGAGCCTACCAATGGACTTGATATCCAGTCTATTACTTGGTTAGAAGATTTCTTGATTGACTTTGAAAATACAGTTATTGTAGTTTCCCACGACCGTCATTTCTTGAATAAAGTATGTACACATATGGCTGACCTTGATTTTGGAAAAATTAAACTGTTCGTCGGTAACTATGATTTCTGGAAAGAATCATCAGAATTAGCAGCTCGTTTACAAGCTGATCGTAATGCTAAAGCAGAAGAAAAAATTAAACAACTTCAAGAATTCGTTGCACGATTTTCAGCGAATGCTTCAAAATCAAAACAAGCAACTTCTCGTAAAAAAATGCTTGATAAAATTGAACTTGAAGAGATTGTACCATCAAGCCGTAAATACCCATTCGTTAACTTTAAAGCCGAACGCGAAATGGGAAATGATTTATTGACCGTTGAAAATCTCTCTGTCACTATTGATGGGGAAAAAATCCTTGATAATATCAGTTTCATTCTTCGTCCTGGTGATAAAACTGCACTTATTGGACAAAATGATATCCAAACTACTGCACTTATTCGAGCATTGATGGGGGATATCGAATATGAAGGAACAATCAAATGGGGAGTAACAACTAGTCGTTCTTACCTTCCAAAAGACAATTCACGAGATTTTGCTTCTGGCGAGTCAATCTTAGAATGGCTTCGTCAATTTGCTAGTAAAGAAGAAGACGATAATACCTTCTTACGTGGTTTCCTAGGTCGTATGCTTTTCTCTGGAGATGAGGTTAACAAATCTGTTAATGTCTTATCTGGGGGTGAAAAAGTACGCGTTATGCTTTCGAAATTAATGCTATTAAAATCTAATGTTCTTGTTCTTGATGATCCAACAAACCACTTAGATTTGGAATCTATTTCAAGTCTCAACGATGGACTAAAAGATTTCAAAGAATCTATTATTTTTGCAAGTCATGACCACGAGTTTATTCAAACTTTAGCGAACCATATTATTGTTCTTTCTAAAAACGGAGTTATCGATCGTATCGATGAAACTTACGATGAATTTCTTGAAAATACCGAAGTACAAGCTAAGGTCGCTCAACTCTGGAAATAATCCTTTGGCATATCTCTAACCTAATAAACGTGTCAAGATTGAAAATCTTAAAACTATATTAATCATTTAAATAAAAAGGTTGGAACAAATAGTGTCCAGCCTTTTTATCTTAGGAGATATATATGACAATTAACCACTATAAGCTTCGTATACCTTACTATACAATAAGCTTTCTACTTCCCTTCATAATCATAGTCTGTATCCTCTTTACTAAGAATATTTATTGGGGAAGTCCAACAACCATATTAGCAAGCGATGGCTTTCATCAATATGTTATCTTTAATCAAGCATTAAGAAATATTCTTCATGGTTCAAACAGCTTATTCTATACCTTTACAAGCGGTTTAGGTTTAAATTTTTATGCTCTGAGTAGTTACTATTTGGGAAGTTTTTTATCCCCAATAGTTTATTTCTTTAACCTAAAAAATATGCCTGATGCTATCTACCTTTTAACAATATGTAAAATAGGGTTGATAGGTTTGTCAATGTTTGTCACTCTTTGTAAACGTCATTGTAAAGTTAATCGTGTCTTACTTTTAGTAATTTCTACTTGCTATAGCTTAATGAGTTTCTCAATTAGCCAAATTGAAATTAATATGTGGCTAGATGTATTTATTCTAATTCCCCTTGTTGTTTTAGGAGTTGATCAGCTACTATGGGAAAGAAAACCTATACTTTATTTCCTCTCTCTGACAGCCTTATTCATCCAAAACTATTATTTTGGTTTTATGACTGCCATCTTTACTAGCCTTTACTTCATCGTACAAATAACCCGTAATACTGATAGTAAGGTTGCATTTAAACAATTTCTTCATTTTACCTTTTTATCTCTTTTAGCTGGTATGACTAGTAGCATTATGATTTTGCCAACTTATTTTGATTTAACTACTCATGGTGAAAAGTTGACAAAGGTATCGAAGATGTTTACAGAAAATTCTTGGTACATGGATTTGTTTGCTAAAAATATGATTGGAGCCTATGATACAACAAAATTTGGCTCTATTCCTATGATTTATGTAGGTTTACTTCCTTTACTCCTTTCTTTACTTTACTTTACAATAAAGGAAGTTCCTCGAAGGACTAGATTAGCATATGGATTTTTAATAATATTTGTTATTGCTAGTTTTTATATAACACCTCTAGATTTATTTTGGCAAGGGATGCATGCTCCAAATATGTTTCTCCATCGCTACTCTTGGGTACTTTCAGTACTTATCTGTCTGCTAGCTGCTGAATGCCTTGAGTATTTAGACAACATTTCTTGGAAAAAGATTTTAGGGGTCAATTTAATTTTAGTAAGTGGTTTCATAATCACGTTTTTATTTAAAAAGCATTATCATTACCTTAATCTTGAATTACTTCTTTTAACCTTAACTTTCCTCTCAGCTTATATTATTCTAACTATTAGTTTTGTCAGTAAGCAAATCCCTAAATTAGTTTTTTATCCCTTTCTTATTGGTTTTGTTGTATTAGAGATGACATTAAACACCTTTTACCAACTAAATAGTCTTAACGATGAATGGATATTTCCATCTAGGCAAGGATATGCTAAATATAATCACAGCATTAGCAAACTTGTCAGAAAGACTGAGAGAAATAACTCTACATTCTTCCGTACAGAGCGCTGGTTAGGACAAACCGGCAACGACTCTATGAAATATAATTATAATGGTATTTCACAATTTTCATCTATTAGAAATCGTTCTTCAAGTCAAGTGCTTGATAGACTTGGCTTTAAATCAGATGGTACAAATTTAAATTTACGTTATCAAAATAATACTTTGATCGCAGATAGTCTATTTGGTGTGAAGTATAACCTTACAGAATATCCTTTTGATAAATTTGGTTTTATCAAAAAAGCTCAAGATAAACAAACCATTCTTTACAAAAATCAGTTTGCCAGTCAATTAGCTATACTAACGAATCAAGTATATCAAGATAAACCATTTACTGTGAATACTTTGGATAATCAGACAACTCTTTTAAATCAATTAAGTGGTTTGAAAGAGACGTATTTTGAGCATCTTATTCCAAATAGCGTTTCTGGGCAAACCACTCTTAATAAACAAGTATTTGTTAAAAAGAATAAACAAGGGAATACTGAAATTACCTATAACATAACTATCCCTAAAAACAGTCAGTTATATGTTAGTATGCCGTTTATAAATTTTAATAATGAGGAAAATAAAATTGTTCAAATCTCCGTTAATAATGGACCATTTGTACCTAATACTCTTGATAATGCTTATTCATTTTTTAATATTGGTTCCTTTGCTGAAAACAGTCGTATCAAAGTAAAATTTCAATTTCCACACAATGATCAAGTTTCTTTCCCAATTCCTCACTTTTATGGGCTCAAGTTAGAAGCTTATCAAAAAGCTATGACTGTTATTAATAAACGAAAAGTAAAAGTAAGAACTGATCACAATAAAGTTATTGCTAATTATACAAGTCCTAATAGAAGTTCTCTTTTCTTCACTATTCCCTATGATAGGGGTTGGAAAGCTTATCAAAATAATAAAGAAATAAAAATTTTCAAAGCTCAGAAAGGTTTTATGAAAATAAATATTCCTAAAGGAAAAGGCAAAGTAACATTAATTTTTATCCCTTACGGCTTTAAATTTGGGGTAGGCCTATCTATTACTGGAATAGTATTATTTACTGTCTATTATTTTAAATTTGGAAAAAATAAAATAGGATGAGAGTATTCTCATCCTATTTTATTAACAAAAAAACGCCGACAAATCAACGTTTAGATGTGTCTTATCACTCCGGCAGCAGGACTCGAACCTGCGACATCATGATTAACAGTCATGCGCTACTACCA
>NZ_KV806600.1:104621-121668 GCF_001811765.1 Streptococcus sp. HMSC076H09
TTAACAGTCATGCGCTACTACCAACTGAGCTATGCCGGATAAATAAAAAACTGCAAAGCAGTTATCAATAGTCCGTACGGGATTCGAACCCGTGTTACCGCCGTGAAAAGGCGGTGTCTTAACCCCTTGACCAACGGACCATAGGTTAGGTGTTTCCTTAGTACTCTTAATATTATATCAGAAAAAAAAGGTTTGTCTATACTTTTGTTCAATAATTTTTACAAAAAAATTGAACCTACTTATGAGCAAAAAAATATATTTCCAACTCATAAATAGTACATATGAAAACTTGACAGCCTGCCTAATATTTTGGTAGAATAACAGAGTTGATGGTTCCATAGCTCAGCTGGATAGAGCATTCGCCTTCTAAGCGAACGGTCGCAGGTTCGAATCCTGCTGGAATCAGATATTGAAAGCCTAGATAGATTATCTAGGCTTTTTATTTGTTTTTAGCAGTTGTTTCATAAATGGAACGATTATTTGTGGTAAGGAGTGCCTTGACGAATCATAAAAGCACGATAAATTTGTTCCATCAAGACTAATTTCATAAGTTGATGAGGTAAGGTTAACAGTCCAAAACTCATTAAATAATCAGCACGTTTTTTCACTTTTTGAGATAAACCCAAACTACCACCAATAACAAAAGTAATAGTAGAGTAGCCGGATATCATTTTTTGATCGATTAGATGGCTAAATGATTCAGATGGCAATTGTTTCCCTTCTATAGCTAAACCAATGACATAATCCCTCTCACCTATTTTACTCAAAATACGTTCCCCTTCTATATCTAAAATTCTTTGATTTTCAGATATACTAGCTTTATCAGGTGTCTTTTCATCAGCTAGCTCAATTGTCTCAATTTTAGAAAAGCGATTCAGACGTTTCTGATACTCTGCAACACCTTCTTTAAGGTATTTCTCTTTCAATTTTCCAACTGTAATTATTTTTAATTTCATAGCTACATTATAACATAATCCACAATATTTTCACAATTTATCCACATGTTTATCCTTACATATCCCCTTATTTTATAGGTATTCTATAACTATAATCAAGGTTATCCACAAGTTGTGGATATTTCCTTTTTTTAGCTTTTAAGGTATAATTAAGAAGCTTGTCATAAGATTAGTATAAAAATTTACGGAGGTAGCTATTTGTGAAAAAAAAATTAGTCTCATCACTTCTAAAGTGTTCTCTAATCATTATTGTTAGCTTTGCTGGTGGAGCATTTGCTAGTTTTGTCATGAATCATAATGACAATATTCCAAATGGTGGTGTCACTAAAACTAGTAAAGTAAATTATAATAACATAACGCCTACAACAAAAGCTGTTAAAAAGGTACAAAATAGTGTTGTTTCTGTTATCAATTATAAACAACAAGAGAGTCGTTCTGACCTATCAGACTTCTATAGTCATTTTTTTGGTAATCAGGGGGGCAACACTGATAAGGGCTTACAAGTTTACGGTGAAGGCTCTGGAGTCATCTATAAAAAAGATGGTAAAAATGCCTATGTTGTCACTAATAACCACGTCATTGATGGGGCTAAACAAATTGAAATTCAACTAGCTGATGGCTCAAAAGCAGTTGGGAAACTTGTTGGGTCAGATACCTACTCTGATTTAGCCGTCGTCAAAATTCCATCAGATAAGGTTTCAAATATTGCAGAATTTGCTGATTCATCAAAACTCAACATTGGTGAAACTGCTATAGCGATCGGAAGCCCTCTTGGAACTGAGTATGCAAATTCTGTAACTCAAGGTATTGTATCTAGTTTAAAAAGAACTGTAACAATGACTAATGAAGAAGGACAAACAGTTTCTACAAATGCTATCCAGACTGATGCTGCTATCAATCCTGGTAATTCAGGTGGAGCACTTATCAATATTGAAGGACAGGTTATTGGAATTAATTCTAGTAAAATTTCTTCTACATCAAATCAAACCTCAGGACAATCGTCAGGAAATAGCGTTGAAGGTATGGGATTTGCCATTCCTTCAAATGATGTTGTTAAGATTATCAATCAACTTGAGAGTAACGGACAAGTAGAGAGACCTGCTCTAGGTATTTCTATGGCTGGATTAAGTAATTTACCATCCGATGTTATTAGTAAACTGAAAATCCCAAGTAATGTTACTAATGGTATTGTAGTAGCATCTATCCAATCTGGCATGCCAGCTCAAGGCAAACTAAAGAAATACGATGTCATTACTAAAGTTGACGATAAAGAAGTAGTATCTCCAAGTGATTTACAAAGTTTACTCTATGGCCACCAGGTAGGGGATTCCATAACAGTAACCTTTTATCGTGGTGAAAATAAACAAACAGTCACTATAAAACTTACTAAAACTAGTAAAGATTTAGCTAAACAACGAGCAAATAACTAAATCAATTCTAGTTATTTTAACTAAGATATAGTAAAATTAAAGGGGTTGGTCAGATAGACCAATCCCTTTAGTAAGTCTATAGAATCTGAGGTCTAAAATGGAATATTTAGAAACGATCAACATCAATCATATTGCTCCAAATCCGTATCAACCTCGCCTAGAATTTAATACAAAAGAACTAGAAGAATTAGCCAACTCTATTAAAATTAATGGCCTTATCCAACCCATTATTGTAAGACCGTCAGCAGTCTTTGGTTACGAACTGGTAGCCGGAGAACGACGGCTAAGAGCCGCAAAGTTAGCTAAATTGGAAAGTATACCTGCAATTATAAAATCCTATAATAATGATGATAGTATGCAATTAGCTATTGTCGAAAATTTACAACGATCTAATTTGTCACCTATTGAAGAGGCTAAAGCCTACTCTCAACTTCTACAAAAGAAAAGTATGACACATGAAGAGTTAGCAAAATATATGGGAAAATCTCGTCCCTATATATCAAATACGATACGACTACTAAATTTACCGCCACTAATTACTTCAGCTATTGAAGAAGGAAAACTTTCCTCTGGTCATGCGCGTGCACTACTCAGTCTACCAGATGCTAGTCAACAGAAAGATTGGTATCAGAGAATCCTCACTGAAGATATTAGTGTAAGACGACTAGAGAAGTTATTAAAACAAGAAAAGAAAACAAATCATAAGTCACTTCAAAATAAAGATGTCTTTCTAAAACATCAAGAAAATGAGTTAGCTCAATTTCTAGGTAGCAAAGTGAAACTTACTATTAATAAAGATGGTGCTGGCAATATAAAGATTGCTTTCGCTAACCAAGAAGAATTAAACAGAATTATCAACACTCTAAAATAAGGGTGTTGATTATTTTTTTATTTAATCAAACTTATCCACAAGGTATTTTGCTATTTTTCTGTTGATTCTCTAATTTCCACAGTCTGTGGAAAACTTTAATTAACATTGTTGATTTTATTCTTCAACATCTGTGGAAAACTTTATTTTTTTATGGTACAATATAACAATAATTATCCACAAGACAATAAGGAAGAAGCTATGACGGAAAACGAACAACTATTTTGGAATAGAGTACTAGAGCTATCTCGTTCTCAAATAGCACCAGCAGCTTATGAATTTTTTGTTCTAGAGGCTAGACTCCTCAAAATTGAACATCAAACTGCAGTTATTACTTTAGATAACATTGAAATGAAAAAGCTATTCTGGGAACAAAATTTGGGGCCTGTTATCCTAACAGCTGGTTTTGAAATTTTCAATGCTGAAATTACAGCTAACTATGTCTCAAACGATTTACATTTACAAGAAACTAGTTTTTCTAACTACCAGCAATCTAGCAATGAAGTAAATACTTTACCAATTAGAAAAATCGACTCTAACCTTAAAGAGAAATATACTTTTGCTAATTTTGTTCAAGGAGATGAAAATAGATGGGCTGTTTCAGCATCAATTGCTGTAGCTGATAGTCCTGGCACGACTTATAATCCTCTATTTATCTGGGGGGGACCTGGTCTAGGAAAGACGCATCTACTAAATGCTATTGGAAATCAAGTCTTAAGAGATAATCCAAACGCGAGGGTTTTATACATCACTGCTGAGAATTTTATTAATGAATTTGTCAGTCATATTCGTTTAGATTCGATGGAAGAATTAAAAGAAAAGTTTCGCAACTTAGACTTACTCCTGATTGATGATATTCAGTCGCTTGCTAAGAAAACCTTAGGGGGGACCCAAGAGGAGTTCTTCAATACTTTCAATGCTTTACATACAAACGATAAACAAATCGTATTGACCAGTGACCGAAATCCAAATCAATTAAATGATCTAGAAGAACGTCTAGTCACGCGCTTTAGTTGGGGACTCCCAGTAAATATCACACCACCTGATTTTGAAACACGAGTTGCTATTTTAACCAATAAAATTCAAGAATATCCTTATGATTTTCCTCAAGATACCATTGAATACTTAGCAGGAGAATTTGATTCCAACGTACGTGAATTAGAAGGAGCCTTGAAAAATATTAGTCTAGTTGCTGACTTTAAGCATGCTAAAACTATTACAGTAGATATAGCTGCAGAAGCTATCAGAGCACGTAAAAATGATGGTCCTATTGTTACTGTCATTCCTATAGAAGAAATTCAAATACAAGTTGGTAAATTCTATGGCGTAACTGTAAAAGAGATAAAAGCAACTAAAAGAACACAAGATATTGTCCTTGCAAGACAGGTAGCCATGTACTTAGCTCGTGAGATGACAGATAACAGTCTCCCAAAAATAGGTAAAGAATTTGGGGGACGAGATCACTCAACTGTTCTCCACGCTTATAATAAAATAAAAAATATGGTTGCTCAAGATGACAACTTACGAATTGAGATAGAAACTATCAAAAATAAAATCAGATAGGCTTTGTGGATAAGTATCAGAAAAATACGAGACTTTTCCACAGGTTGTGAACAAGTTATTTTCCTTATGAATATTAAAGTTATAATACTTATTCACAACTTTAACAGGACCTACTATTACTACTAAATTTATACTAATATATAAAGGATATACTATGATTCATTTTTCAATAAATAAAAATTTCTTCTTGCATGCTCTAACGGTAACCAAACGAGCTATTAGTCATAAAAATGCGATTCCAATCCTTTCAACTGTTAAAATAGAAGTGACTAGGGATGCTATCATTTTAACGGGGTCAAATGGACAAATTTCAATTGAAAATACTATTCCTGCTTCAAATGAAAATGCAGGTTTACTAGTAACGAATCCAGGCTCTATTTTGTTAGAAGCTGGTTTCTTTATTAATATTATTTCAAGTTTACCAGATGTAACTTTAGAATTTACAGAGATTGAACAACATCAAATTGTTCTTACTAGTGGAAAATCAGAGATTACTTTGAAAGGTAAGGATGTCGATCAATACCCTCGTCTGCAGGAAATGACAACAGATACTCCATTAACATTAGAAACTAAACTGTTAAAATCAATTATTAATGAAACTGCTTTTGCTGCTAGCCAACAAGAAAGCCGTCCAATCTTAACAGGTGTTCATTTGGTTATCAGTCAAAATAAATACTTTAAGGCTGTTGCGACAGATTCACACCGTATGAGTCAACGCACTTTCCAATTAGAGAAATCGGCTAATAATTTTGATTTGGTTGTTCCAAGTAAATCCCTTCGAGAATTTTCGGCTGTTTTTACAGATGATATTGAAACTGTAGAGGTTTTCTTCTCAGATAGTCAAATGTTATTTAGAAGTGAAAATATCAGCTTCTATACACGTTTGCTTGAAGGAAACTACCCTGATACTGATCGCCTCCTAACTAATCAGTTTGAAACCGAAATTATCTTTAATACAAATGCTTTACGCCATGCTATGGAACGTGCTTATTTAATTTCGAATGCAACTCAGAACGGTACTGTTCGTTTAGAAATTCAAAATGAGACAGTCTCAGCTCATGTAAACTCTCCAGAAGTTGGTAAAGTTAATGAGGAATTGGATACTGTTAGTCTTAAAGGTGATAGTTTAAATATTAGCTTTAATCCAACTTACCTAATTGAATCTTTAAAAGCAGTAAAAAGCGAAACAGTTACGATTCGATTTATTTCTCCAGTACGTCCATTTACTTTGACACCTGGTGAAGATACTGAAGATTTCATCCAATTAATAACTCCTGTTCGTACTAACTAAATAAGAAAACTACCCAAGTTATTCTTGGGTAGTTTTCTTATTCTAAGATATGCTATAATGATGAGTAATATGACTCTATATATAATAGCTAACCCCCATGCTGGTAATAAAAATGCCTCCACTATTGTTGGTAAAATTCAGGAGCTTTATCATACTGAAGATATTTCTGTGTTCTATACAGAACAGAAAGATGATGAAAAAAAACAAGTCATTAATATACTAAGGTCTTTTAAAGAAAGTGATCATCTAATGATTATAGGAGGAGATGGTACCTTATCAAAAGTAATGACTTATCTCCCCCAACATATTCCGTGCGCTTATTATCCTGTTGGTTCGGGAAATGATTTTGCCAGAGCTTTGAAAATTCCTAACCTCAAAGAAACCCTTACCGCTATTCAGACAGAAAGATTAAAGGAAATTAATTGCTTTATTTATGATAAAGGGCTGATTTTGAATAGTTTAGATTTAGGTTTTGCAGCCTATGTCGTTTGGAAAGCATCTAACTCTAAAATAAAAAATATTTTGAATAGATATCGTCTAGGAAAAATAACTTACATTGTTATAGCTATCAAATCATTATTACATTCTTCTAAAGTACAAGTATTAGTGGAAGGAGAGACAGGACAGCAGATAAAACTAAATGACCTTTATTTTTTCGCATTAGCAAATAACACTTATTTTGGAGGTGGCATTACTATTTGGCCTAAAGCAAGTGCTTTAACTGCAGAGTTAGATATGGTTTACGCTAAAGGGCATACTTTTCTAAAACGATTAAGTATTTTATTATCTTTGGTTTTTAAAAGGCATACTACCTCTAAAAGTATAAAACACCAGACTTTCAAAGCTATGACCGTATATTTTCCTAAAAATAGTTTGATTGAAATAGATGGCGAAATAGTTGAGTTAGATCAGATTAGTTTAAAATGTCAAAAAAGGTATTTATATATGTAAGGAGAAAAGATGTATCAAGTTGGATCACTTGTTGAAATGAAAAAACCTCATGCTTGTGTAATTAAAGAAACTGGTAAAAAGGCTAATCAATGGAAGGTACTGAGAGTAGGAGCTGATATTAAAATTCAGTGTACTAACTGTCAGCATGTGATTATGATGAGTCGTTATGATTTTGAGCGAAAATTAAAAAAAGTACTGCAACCATGAAAGTCCTTTTAAACAAATAATTATAGCTATATTTGCAACCAATACTTTCCTAAATAATGCTAGTATGCCGTTGGAAAATTAGCTATTCTAATGTTATCGAAAGAAGAAAGGTGGTCATTGACAATGACGAAAGTTGCAGAACAGTTATTTATTTTTCGGTAAGTCATATCAAAATGGGAAAATGGGGATACCACACCAGATTTGGATAATTTAATCAGGTTAGCTGAGATTTTTGACGTGAGCTTAGATGAACATGTTTTAGCTAAAACAAATGAAGTTAAAGTTGAACGTATTTATGAAAATAAACCCCTTGATCTACGAAAATACAATAAAATTTATTGGTTTATTTTTCGAAATATTATTCGATCTCTACTAATTATTTTAGCTATATTAACTTTCTTATAAGCTCTAGGTATTCCCTTTGTTTCGGAGTGGATAATTTAAATGAAGGTGAAAGAGTGGCATAATGATAAGCAAATCTGAAATTTTCTTCTTATCATACCGCTTTTTCTTCTATTTTTTGATATAATAGTCTTGATTGAAATTTGAATGGAGACTCACTAAATGGCTTTAACAGCAGGTATTGTAGGCTTACCAAATGTTGGTAAATCAACTTTATTTAACGCAATTACAAAAGCAGGAGCAGAAGCTGCTAATTATCCTTTTGCGACTATTGATCCCAATGTTGGTATGGTAGAAGTACCAGATGAGCGTCTACAAAAATTGACAGAATTGATTACGCCTAAAAAAACAGTTCCGACAACCTTTGAATTTACTGATATTGCAGGTATTGTTAAAGGTGCTTCGAAGGGGGAAGGTCTAGGTAATAAATTTTTAGCTAATATTCGTGAAGTGGATGCTATTGTTCATGTGGTACGTGCGTTTGATGATGAAAATGTTATGCGTGAACAAGGTCGTGAGGATGCTTTCGTTGATCCTATAGCAGATATTGATACTATTAATCTTGAATTAATCTTAGCTGATTTAGAGTCAATCAATAAACGTTATGCGCGTGTTGAAAAAATGGCACGAACTCAAAAAGATAAAGAATCAGTAGCAGAGTTCAATGTTTTACAAAAGATTAAACCTGTTTTGGAAGATGGGAAATCAGCTCGTACCATTGAGTTTACAGAAGAGGAAGCAAAAGTTGTTAAAGGTCTTTTTTTATTAACAACTAAACCTGTTTTATATGTTGCTAATGTTGATGAGGACAAAGTAGCTGATCCTGATGATATCGACTATGTTAATCAAATTCGTGCATTTGCAGAAACAGAGAATGCAGAAGTAGTCGTGATTTCTGCTCGAGCTGAAGAAGAAATATCTGAACTTGATGATGAAGATAAGTTAGAATTTTTAGAAGCTATTGGATTAACAGAATCTGGTGTTGATAAATTAACACGAGCTGCTTATCATCTTTTAGGCCTTGGAACTTACTTTACTGCTGGTGAAAAAGAGGTTCGCGCTTGGACGTTTAAGCGTGGTATAAAAGCTCCACAAGCTGCTAGTATTATCCATTCAGATTTTGAAAGAGGTTTTATTCGTGCAGTAACGATGTCATATGATGACCTTATTCAATATGGATCTGAAAAAGCAGTAAAAGAAGCTGGCCGGTTACGTGAAGAAGGAAAAGAGTATATTGTTCAAGATGGCGATATCATGGAATTCCGTTTCAATGTCTAGTAATAAATAATCGATTTGTTAACTTTTAGGTTAAGGATATTGTTAATATCCTTAACCATTTTTGCGTTTTAATGGAGAAGATAATGGTAAAAATGATTGTTGGATTAGGAAATCCAGGAAGTAAATATAATGATACAAAACATAATATTGGATTTATGGCTGTTGACAGAATTGTAAAAGACCTTGACGTCAACTTTACAGAAGATAAAAATTTTAAAGCAGAGATAGGTAGTGATTTTATCAACGGTGAAAAAATTTATTTTATCAAACCGACTACTTTTATGAATAACAGTGGTATTGCTGTAAAAGCCCTGCTTACTTACTACAACATTTCTATTAAGGATATGATTATCATATATGATGATTTAGACATGGAAGTCGGTAAAATACGTTTTCGTCAAAAAGGATCTGCTGGGGGACATAATGGTATCAAGTCTATTATTGCTCATTTAGGTACTCAAGAATTTGATCGTATTAAAGTAGGTATAGGACGTCCGAATGGACGTATGACAGTTATTAATCATGTTCTAGGGAAATTTGATAAAAATGATGAAATTATGATATTAAATACCCTTGATAAGGTTGACAATGCTGTCAATTATTATTTACAGACGAATGATTTTCAAAAAACAATGCAGAAATACAACGGTTTAAAATGAATATTATAGAATTATTTAGCCAAAATAAAGTGGTGTGGACATGGCACTCTGGATTAGTAACTAATAGTCGCCAATTAGTTATGGGGTTTTCAGGAGCAAGTAAAGCTATTGCCATAGCATCAGCCTACGAGAAGTTATCTAAAAAAATTATGGTAGTCACTGCCACTCAAACCGATTCTGATAAATTATCAAGTGATATATCAAGTTTAATTGGAGAAGATAACGTTTATCAATTTTTTGCTGATGACGTTCCTGCAGCAGAGTTTATTTTCTCTTCATTAGATAAATCAATTTCACGACTCAGTGCCCTGAGGTTTCTAAAAGATCCAGAAAAAAACGGTGTTTTGATTACTAGTATCAGTGGTTTAAGGTTACTATTACCAAATCCGGAAGTTTTCTCGAAAAGTCAATATAAGTTTGAAATCGGTCAAGAATGTTATTTAGATAAATTGTGTAAGAACCTAGTCAATTTAGGTTATCAGAAAGTTTCTCAAGTATTTAGTCCTGGTGAATTTAGCCAAAGAGGAGATATTTTAGATATTTTTGAGATGACACAAGAATATCCTTATCGCTTGGAATTCTTCGGAGATGAAATAGATGGCATCAGGCAGTTTGATATTGACACTCAAAAGTCTCTTAAACAATTAGAGTCAGTACAGATTTCGCCAGCAGATGATATTATTTTACAAGATGCAGATTTCGAGCGTGCAAAGAAAAAACTTGAGGGCTATCTAGTAACAGCTAGTGAGGTACAACGCACCTATTTGAGCGAGGTTTTATCTACAACTGAGAATCATTTTAAGCACTCAGATATTCGTCGTTTTCTAAGTATCTTTTATGAAAAAGAATGGGGAATATTAGACTATATTCCTGAGGGAACTCCACTTTTTGTTGATGATTTTCAAAAAATTGTAGATCGAAATGCTAAGTTAGATTTAGAAATAGCTAGCCTTCTGACGGAAGATTTACAACAAGGCAAGTCTCATTCTAGTTTGAACTATTTTTCAGATCCTTATAAGCAATTAAGACAATACCAACCAGCAACCTTCTTTTCAAATTTCCACAAAGGATTAGGAAATCTGAAATTTGATAAACTTCATCATTTTACTCAATATGGAATGCAAGAATTTTTTAATCAATTTCCATTGTTGGTCGATGAAATCAATCGTTATAAGAAATCTGGAGCGACAGTACTGTTGCAAGTAGATTCTCAAAAAGGTTTAAATCTCCTTCAAGAAAATTTAAAAGAATATGGGTTAGATTTAATCATTTCAGATAAAAACGATATCGTTCAAAAGGAGTCACAACTTATTGTTGGGCATCTTTCAAATGGTTTTTATTTTGCAGATGAGAAAATTGTTCTGATTACTGAACGTGAGATTTATCATAGGCGTGTTAAAAGGAAAATTAGACGCAGTAATATTAGTAATGCAGAACGTCTAAAAGATTATAATGAACTTTCAGTTGGCGATTATGTTGTTCATAATGTTCATGGCGTAGGAAAATTTTTAGGTATTGAAACAATTGAGATACAAGGTATTCATCGTGATTATCTGACTATTCAATATCAAAATGCTGATCGTATCTCTATCCCCGTAGAACAAATTGAACTTCTAACAAAATATGTCTCTGCAGATGGCAAAGAGCCTAAAATTAATACGTTAAATGATGGTCGCTTCAAAAAAGCAAAACAGAGAGTTGCAAAGCAAGTAGAAGATATTGCTGATGATTTGTTGAAACTTTATGCAGAGCGTAGTCAATTACAAGGATTTGCATTTTCTCCTGACGATAATATGCAAAATGACTTTGATAATGATTTTGCATATGTAGAGACAGAGGATCAATTGCGGTCTATAAAAGAAATTAAACAGGATATGGAAGGTAATCGTCCGATGGATCGATTATTGGTTGGAGACGTTGGTTTTGGTAAGACAGAGGTTGCTATGCGTGCGGCTTTCAAAGCTGTCAATGACCATAAACAAGTTGTTGTTTTAGTCCCAACAACAGTTCTAGCCCAGCAGCATTTTGAAAATTTTAAAGAACGTTTTAGCAATTATCCTGTTACAGTTGATGTACTTAGTCGTTTTCGTAGCAAAAAAGAACAAACAGATACACTAAAAAGATTATCTAAGGGCCAAGTTGATATTATTATTGGAACACATCGACTTCTCTCTCAAGATGTTGTATTTTCGGATTTAGGGTTAATAGTTATTGATGAGGAACAGCGATTTGGTGTAAAGCATAAAGAAAAGTTAAAAGAATTAAAAACAAAAGTTGATGTATTAACTTTGACAGCGACCCCAATACCTAGAACATTACATATGTCAATGCTTGGCATTAGAGACTTATCAGTCATTGAAACACCTCCAACTAATCGTTATCCTGTGCAGACTTACGTTTTGGAGACAAATCCTGGTTTAGTTAGAGAAGCTATTATTCGTGAGATAGACAGAGGAGGACAGGTTTTTTATGTTTACAATAAAGTTGACACTATTGATCAGAAAGTTTCAGAACTTCAGGAGTTAGTACCAGAAGCTAGTATTGGTTTTGTTCATGGTCAAATGTCTGAAATTCAATTAGAAAATACATTAATAGACTTTATCAATGGAGATTACGATGTTTTAGTTGCAACGACAATAATTGAGACAGGAGTCGATATTTCAAATGTTAATACCCTCTTTGTTGAAAATGCAGATCATATGGGCTTGTCAACCCTTTATCAATTAAGAGGCCGTGTGGGTAGAAGTAATCGCATTGCTTATGCTTACCTTATGTACAGACCTGATAAAGTTTTAACAGAAATTTCTGAGAAAAGACTAGATGCAATCAAAGGGTTTACAGAATTGGGATCTGGTTTTAAAATAGCGATGCGTGATTTATCTATACGTGGTGCAGGAAATATTTTAGGAGCTTCACAAAGTGGTTTTATTGATTCGGTTGGATTCGAGATGTATTCACAGCTTCTAGA
The DNA here is from genome assembly GCF_001811765.1 of Streptococcus sp. HMSC076H09. Lineage (NCBI taxonomy): Bacteria > Bacillati > Bacillota > Bacilli > Lactobacillales > Streptococcaceae > Streptococcus > Streptococcus sp. HMSC076H09. Next base: position 117,195 of record NZ_KV806600.1, read on the forward strand.
GCAAGCGATTGCCACCAAACAAGGGAAATCATTAATTCGTCAAAAAGGTAATGCTGAATTAGCCTTACAAATTGACGCCTATTTACCAGCAGAATATATATCAGATGAGCGCCAAAAAATAGAAATATATAAGCGTATTCGTGAATTAGAAACTAGGGCTGATTATGAAGCCTTACAAGATGAGTTAATAGATCGTTTTGGAGAATATCCTGATCAAGTTGCATACCTTTTAGAAATAGGACTTTTAAAAGCTTATCTGGACCTTGCCTTTACTGAATTAGTAGAAAGAAAAGGTAATGAAATAAGCATCCTATTTGAAAAAGCATCTTTGAAGTATTTTTTAACTCAAGATTATTTTGAAGCACTATCAAAAACTCAACTTAAGGCTAGAATTAGCGAAACAAATGGTAAGATGGAAGTTGTTTTTAATATCAAACATAAGAAAAATTATGAAATTATTGAAGAACTTCTAAAATTTGCCGAATGTTTTATCGAGATTAAGTCACGTAAACCAGTAGAAGAATAACTAAGTGAAAAGTTGCAAGGAAATTTGGATACTCTTTTAGAAAATGTTTGGTTCAAGAAGAATAGTACGAGCAACATTATGTTTCACGTCAAACATCTCAACTTTTGAAAGACATAAATATTTTTAGAGGTTATTAAAATAGAAGTTTTTTACTTGATATTTGAGAGAATTAAGAGAGCTATTAGCTCTCTTTTTGTTACATTATATTGACAAATATTATCAGTTCAGATATTTTTCAAAAAAAATGCTAAAATAGTAGAGTTAATTTAGATAGAAGGATGTGATCATCAGTGAGATTAGACAAGTATCTAAAAGTGTCGCGTATCATTAAGCGTCGTCCCGTTGCTAAAGAAGTTGCAGACAAAGGACGTGTCAAGGTGAATGGCGTATTAGCAAAGTCATCAACTGACCTAAAGCTTAATGACCAAGTTGAAATTCGTTTTGGTAATAAATTGTTGACCGTTAAAGTATTAGAAATGAAAGATAGCACTAAGAAAGAAGATGCTATCAAAATGTATGAAATTATTAATGAAACAAGGATAGAAACAGATGAGCAAGCCTAATGTTGTTCAGTTAAATAATCAATATATTAACGATGAGAATCTAAAAAAACGTTACGAAGCTGAGGAGTTACGCCGAAAAAATCGTTTAATGGGTTGGGTTCTTATTTTTGTCATGCTTTTATTTATTTTACCCACTTATAATTTAGTTAAGAGTTACAGAACTTTACAAGAACGTCGTCAAGAAGTTGTAAAATTAACGAAAGACTATCAGACATTAACTAATAGAACTGAGAACCAGAAGTTGCTAGCAAAACAACTAAAAAATCCAGATTACGTTCAAAAATATGCTCGAGCTAAGTATTATTTCTCTAAGACCGGCGAAATGATTTACCCATTACCAGACCTTTTACCAAAATAATTATGAATAATTTAATTGAAACAATAGAACATTTTCTAGCCTACTCGGATGACAAACTAGAAGAATTAGCTGATAAGAACTATCAACTTAGGCAAACAATTGTAGAAAAAGAAAAGATTGAGAGCAGAGAAAAGTAATGAAGAAAGTTTTAACCTTCTTATTATGTAGCTTATATTTTGTATCAATCCCAGCTATAAGTACCGAGGAGCCATTAACGCTTTCTCAAAATAGACGATACGCCTTAACTCAGACAGTTGTGGATAAGGAAATGTATTTTGATGCTATTCCAGAGAGACCAACTACAAAAATTGAAATAAGCAGTTTTCAAGATGAAGCTTTAACCATAACAGGAGAGACTTTAGTTCCAAATACTTTATTGTCGATTGTTTCTCTTACAATTAATTCAAATGGAATTCCAGTATTTACTTTGTCCAATGGACAGTTCATAAAGGCTAGTCGTGAAGCTATTTTTAATGATTTAGTTTCTAAGCAGCAATCTGTCTCATTGGATTATTGGTTAAAACCTTCTTTTGTGACTTATGAAGCACCTTACACAAATGGTGTTAGTGAAGTTAAAAATAATTTAAAACCTTATTCCAGAGTGCATTTAGTAGAACAAGCAGAAACAGAACATGGTATTTATTATAAAACGGACAGTGGTTTTTGGATATCAGTAGAAGATCTATCGGTTGCTGATAATCGTATGGCTAAGGTTCAAGAAGTATTATTGGAAAAATATAATAAAGATAAATATGGTATATACATCAAACAATTAAATACACAGACAGTAGCTGGTATTAATATTGATAGGTCAATGTACTCTGCAAGTATTGCAAAATTAGCAACACTTTATGCTAGCCAAGAGCAAGTAAAATTAGGAAAACTGTCATTGGACAGCAAATTTGAATACAAAGATAATGTTAATCAATTTCCTAATAGCTATGATCCAAGTGGTAGTGGGAAATTAGAGAAAAAAGCTGATCATAAATTATATACCGTTAAGGAGTTACTTGAAGCAACTGCCAAGGAATCAGATAATGTTGCAACAAATATGCTAGGTTATTATGTCAATAATCAATATGATTCAATGTTTCAAACACAAGTAGACACAATTTCTGGTATGCACTGGGATATGAAAAAACGCCAGATTTCTCCACAAGCTGCGGGTAAAATGATGGAAGCAATTTATTATCAAAATGGAGATATTGTTAATTACCTATCAAAGACTGATTTTGATAATACAAGAATCCCTAAAAATATACCAGTTAAAGTAGCACATAAAATTGGAGATGCTTATGACTACAAACATGATGCGGCTATTGTTTATGCAGAACAACCTTTTATTATGATTATCTTTACGGATAAATCATCTTACGATGATATCACTAAGATTGCTGACGACGTTTACCAGGTTTTAAAATAATATGTATAACACTATTTTGAAAGATACCTTATCCAAAGGGTTATTTACCGCTCATCAGAAAGTTCTAATTGCTGTTTCTGGTGGCATTGATTCAATAAATTTGTTGCAATTTTTATACCAGTATCAAAAAGAGTTATCGATTAGTATTGGTATTGCACACATAAATCATGGACAGCGAAAAGAATCAGAAAAAGAAGAAGAATATATCAGACAGTGGGGACAGATACATGATGTCCCTGTCTTTATCTCTTATTTTCAAGGAATATTTTCAGAAGATAGAGCACGTAACCATCGCTACAATTTTTTTTCAAAAGTTATGCGTGAAGAAGGTTACACGGCTTTAGTAACAGCTCACCATGCTGATGATCAAGCTGAAACTGTATTTATGAGAATTTTAAGAGGAAGCAGGCTACGCTATTTATCAGGGATTAAGCAAGTGAGTGCTTTTGCAAACGGTCAATTGATTAGACCATTTCTTCCATATAAAAAGGAGTTATTACCAAATATTTTTCATTTTGAAGATGCTAGCAACGCTTCGTCTGATTATTTAAGAAATCGAATAAGAAACGTCTACTTTCCTGCTTTGGAAAGAGAAAATAATCAATTGAAAGATTCTCTCATAACTCTCTCTGAGGAAACAGAGTGTTTATTCACGGCTTTAACAGACCTAACAAGGAGCATCGAAGTAACAAACTGCTATGATTTTTTAAGGCAAACTCATTCTGTCCAAGAATTTTTATTGCAAGATTACATTAGCAAATTTCCAGATTTACAAGTGAGTAAAGAACAGTTCAGAGTAATATTAAAATTGATTAGAACTAAAGCCAATATTGACTATACTATTAAATCGGGCTATTTTCTTCATAAGGATTACGAGAGTTTTCATATTACAAAAATCCATCCTAAGACGGATAGTTTTAAGGTTGAAAAAAGATTAGAATTGCATAATATACAAATATTCTCACAATATTTATTTTCCTATGGAAAATTCATTTCTCAAGCAGACATTACTATTCCTATTTATGATACTTCTCCGATTATTTTAAGAAGAAGAAAAGAAGGGGATAGGATATTTTTAGGAAATCACACTAAAAAAATTCGCCGTCTATTTATTGATGAGAAAATAACTCTAAAAGAGAGAGAAGAAGCTGTTATTGGGGAGCAAAATAAAGAGTTGATATTTGTGATTGTTGCAGGTAGAACATATTTGAGAAAACCTTCTGAACATGATATAATGAAGGGCAAACTTTATATTGAAAATTTAGAAAAAAGGTGACATCATGCTTGAAAATGATATAAAAAAAGTTTTATATTCAGAAGAAGATATTATTCTGAAAACGAAAGAATTAGGAGCTAAATTAACTGCAGATTATGCAGGTAAGAATCCATTATTAGTAGGTGTATTAAAGGGGTCAGTGCCTTTTATGGCTGAGCTATTAAAGCATATTGATACACATGTTGAAATTGATTTTATGGTTGTTTCAAGCTATCATGGTGGTACAACTAGTAGTGGAGAAGTTAAAATTTTAAAAGATGTTGATACTAACATTGAAGGAAGAGATGTAATCTTTATTAGACTTCCTGCGAAACTAAAATCCTAGTTC
>NZ_KV806601.1:0-78578 GCF_001811765.1 Streptococcus sp. HMSC076H09
ATAACTTTGGTGTTGATACTGCGATGATTGGAGAAAGCTTCTTGCAGGACTTAGTATAATCATAGACAAAAATTTTAGAGGTTGAAATCGGATTATGGTTTCAATCCTTTTTTCGTTTTGTTATAATAGAAAAATAGCGGTTACAAGTACAAATACAGCTGTTTTATCAGTGTTGTAACTTTTCTTTAAGCAATTTACTTTAATATAAAGTGAATGAGAGGATAAGGTATGTTTGATTTTTTTAAGAAAAAAGTTGTTAAAGTGTGCTTAGTTATTTTTGGTATAGTTTTAGTATCACTTCTGAGTCTAGGATTCTTTTATTTTTCAAAGGGACAAGTACTTAGTCGTTTTGTAGCAGCACGTTCTCGTACGTCAGGTCAAGCGTTTGATAATATTAAAGAATACATGGTTTGGTCAGATACGGGAGAATCTATCACAAATGATGAGGCCAATTACGCTAATTTTGAGCCCTTGTCTAAAAGTGAGGCGCGTAAATTAGGGCAGGAAATAAAAGAAGGAAACAAAAATGATTCAATGTATCTAAAGCGTGTAGGTAGTCGCTTAGGTATATTCCCTGATTATCGTATTGCTAATAAGCCTATGTCTTTGACCTTGAAAACCAATGTTCCTAAATTGGATGTTTTGTTGAATCAAAAAAAGGTCGCGACAAGCAATTCAGATCATTTTTCAGTAACGGTGGAACGTTTACCTAGAACCCATTATACTGCTAGCCTTGAAGGGACTAGTGACGGAAAAGAGATTAAACTCAAAAAAGATTATGATGGTAAAAACCAAACTATTGATTTATCGGTCGCTTTTAAATCTTTTACAGTAACAAGTAATCTTATGGATGGTAATCTTTATTTTGGTGATAATCGTATTGCTAAATTAAAAGATGGTAGCCATTCCGTAGAGAATTATCCAGTGACTGATGGTTCAAAAGCTTATATCAAAAAAGTTTTTAATGATGGTGAGATAACCTCTCATAAACAAAAATTAATCTCTATCGCTGATAATCAGACAATCAAATTAGATGTTGATGGTTTATTAAATGAAAAAGAAGCTGGACAGAAATTGATAACTGCTTTCAATCAATTGATACTTTATGTATCAACTGGGCAAGACCCTCAGACTTTAGGAACAGTTTTTGAAAAAGGTGCCGAAAATGATTTTTACAAAGGATTGAAAGAAAGTATTAAAGCAAAATTTGTAACTGATAATCGTAAAGCGAGCCATTTCACTATTCCTAATATTGTCCTTAATAAAATGACACAGGTTGGGAAAGAAAGTTATCAAGTTAATTTTGCTGCCGATTATGATTTTAATTATGATAAATCAACAGATCCTGATAAGAAAACATATGGCCACATTATTCAGAATTTAACTGGTAATTTTATTATGAAAAAATCGGGAAATAGTTACCTTATTTCTAATGATGGTAAAAAAGATATCACAGTAGCTAAGGAAACTAATAAAGTTAAGGCTGATCCCGTTTCCATTTTTCCAGAGAACCTTGTAGGAAGTTGGAAAGGTGAAGTTGAGGACGGTACAGTAACGATGACTTTTGATAAGGATGGTAAAGTTACTCAGAAAAAAGTTTACAAGGATAGTAAATCTAAGGAAAGTAACCATTCTGCTAAAGTTACGAAGTTGGAGGATAAGGGAAATGGGCTCTACCTTTATCAATATGAATCAGGTACTGATACTACAACTTTTGTAACAGGAGGTATCGGTGGTCTTAAAGTTAAATACGCCTATGGAATAAAAATTGAAGGGAATAAGATCATCCCAGTGATCTGGCAGACATCTAGTGATGGAGAATTTGATTACCATAAACCACTACTCAGTAAGCCATTAACTAAGCAATAATGATTAAAAGGAGTTGGATAATTATTATCCAACTCCTTTTTTATAATTGTTTAAAATCTTCTCGAAAGTAGATGAAGGGGCCTCTACGCTAATAGTTTCGCAAGTTAATGGATGAGATAGAGTCAATCGGTGAGCGTGTAGCATTAACCTTTCATTATTAGAAGAAGGGTTGTAGAGGGGGTCTCCTATTAAGGGATGTCCATGATGAGATAAGTGAACGCGAATTTGATGGGTTCTTCCGGTTTCCAGTCGGCATTTTATGAGACTACTATTTTGGATATACTTCAAAACGTCAATGATTGTCATAGCATGTTGACCGTTTTTAGAATCAATGATTCGTTTACGTCTGTCATGACGGTTCCGTCCAATTTTGTCTCTCAAAACTTGATGCTTAGGTGAAAATTTTCCTTCAACTAAAGCCCAATATTCACGCCAAATTTCTTTTCGTTCTAAGCGTTGATTGATAAGGGGAAGTATAAATGGATTTTTAGCAAATAAAACAGCTCCACTGGTCTCCATATCTAGGCGATGAACAACATAGCATGTTTGTCCAGAATAGGCAGATACATGATTTAACAGTGCTATTTCATTTGGTTGGTTACCGTGAGTTTTCATACCTTCAGGTTTATTAACGATAATAAGATGTTCATCCTCATAAAGACAATCAATAAGCTCTGCTCTGCCCAGAGGAATTTTTTTAGTAGGGTAATCCTCATCATCAAAGATTAAGGTAATAGTATCGTTTTCTTGGACGACAGTTTGCCAATTAATAAATTCATTGTTTATAAGTACATGTTTTTTAACACGCAAAAAATGTCTAATCTTACGTGGAATCAAAAAATAATCTTCAAGGAGTTCTTTAACGGTATGTTCACCGTATGGATTTCTAATTTTTAATGAAAATGACATGGTTTTATTATAGCATTTTATTGAAAATTGATATAATAAGTCTATGAAATTATTTGATAAGTTTATAGACTTATTTCGTGTTGATGAAGACAACGACGAAATGACAAGAAAAAATGAACAAGAAACTAGAGAAGAAACTAGCAATTTGGATGGCGAAGAAGTCTATGATATTGATGATATTACCCGACCTAGTAAATCCCAGTATCAGCGAGGCATTCGTCACCAAAAGGAAAATGCTAAATCTCGACCTGAATGGCTACAAAAAGTTGATCGTTACCTCCCTTCTCCTAAAAATCCTATCCGTCGTTTTTGGCGGCGCTATCGTATTGGGAAGTTGCTTTTTATCGCCTTAATGGCTTTTATTCTTATATTTGGTAGCTATCTTTTTTATCTTTCTAAAACTGCTACAGTTAGTGATTTACAGAGTGCTCTAAAAACAACCACCACCATTTATGATAAGAATAAAGAATATGCTGGAAAACTTTCGGGACAAAAGGGAACTTATGTAGAGTTAAATGCTATTTCTGATCATCTCAAAAATGCTGTTATAGCAACTGAAGATAGAACTTTTTATGAAAATAATGGTGTAAACTTTAAGCGATTTTTTTTGGCAGTAGCTACACTTGGGAAATTTGGCGGAGGCTCAACTATTACCCAGCAATTAGCAAAAAATGCTTACTTGTCACAGGACCAAACGATTAAACGCAAGGCGCGTGAATTCTTTTTAGCGCTAGAATTGACTAAGAAATATAGCAAGGCTGAGATTCTGACCATGTATCTTAATAACTCTTATTTTGGTAATGGTGTTTGGGGTGTGGAAGATGCTAGTAGGAAATATTTTGGAACCAGTGCTGCTAATTTGACAGTAGATGAGGCTGCTACACTTGCTGGAATGCTTAAAGGACCAGAAGTTTATAATCCTTATTATTCTGTTGAAAATGCAACTAACCGAAGAGATACTGTTTTGGCAGCGATGGTTGATGCAGGTAAACTAACCAAGTCTCAAGCTAAAGAAGCTGCTTCAATTGGTATGAAAAATAGATTAGCAGATACCTATGCTGGTAAAATTAATGATTACAGGTACCCATCCTATTTTGATGCTGTTGTCAATGAAGCCATTGATACTTATGGTATTTCAGAAAAAGATATTGTCAATAATGGCTATAAGATTTACACTGCATTAGATCAAAATTATCAATCAGGAATGCAAAAAACATTTGATGATACTAGCCTCTTCCCTGTATCTGACTATGATGGTCAATCTGCCCAAGGTGCTAGCGTAGCTTTAGATCCAAAAACTGGTGGTGTAAGAGGTTTAGTTGGACGTGTTCAAAGTACTAAAGATGCACAGTTTAGAAGTTTTAACTACGCGACTCAATCAAAGAGAAGTCCAGCCTCAACCATAAAACCTTTAGTTGTTTATTCACCAGCTATTGCTTCAGGATGGTCAATAGATAAAGAACTTCCTAATAAAGTTCAAGATTTTCATGGTTATAAACCAAGTAACTATGGTGGGATTGAGACTGAAAGTATCCCGATGTATCAAGCACTAGCTAATTCTTATAATATTCCTGCTGTTTATACTTTAGACAAACTAGGAATCAATAAAGCCTTTACTTATGGCAGGAAGTTTGGTCTAAATATGTCATCAGCAAACAAAGAGCTAGGAGTGGCGCTAGGTGGAAGTGTAACCACTAATCCTTTAGAAATGGCACAAGCTTACTCAACTTTTGCAAATGACGGTATAATGCATCGCGCTCATTTGATTACTCGAATTGAGACAGCTAATGGAAAATTAGTAAAGCAATTTACAGATAAGCCTAAGCGAGTTATTAGTCGCTCAGTGGCTAGTAAAATGACTAGTATGATGTTAGGAACATTCTCAAATGGTACAGCTATTAATGCCAATGTTTATGGTTATACAATGGCAGGTAAAACTGGAACAACCGAAACAGATTTTAACCCCAATTTATCTGGAGACCAGTGGGTAGTCGGCTATACGCCTGATGTCGTTATTAGTCAATGGGTTGGCTTTAAGAACACAGATAAACACCATTATTTGACAGATTCTAGTGCAGGTACAGCTTCAAATATATTTAGCACGCAAGCTTCATATATACTACCGTATACTAAGGGGTCTAGTTTTACTCATATTGAGAATGCTTATTTCCAAAACGGTATTGGTTCAGTTTATAATGCACAAGATGCTAGTAATACAACGAACCAAGAATCACGCTCAATTATTAATGATTTAAAAGATTCGGCAAGTAAGGCTGCACAAGATATTTCTAGAGCGGTGGAAGATTCAAATTTCCAAGAGAAGGTAAAAGATGCTTGGAATAGTCTAAAGGACTACTTTAGATAGCTTGCAGGATTATACAAATCATGTTAAAATAGCACTTATGGAGGCGTTATGGCACAAAAGAAAGCAAGCCTAGCGTGTACAGAATGCGGAAGCCGAAATTACTCAATCGGAGTAAGTAGCACCCCCAAGCCAACACGACTAGAAGTAAATAAATTTTGTAAATATTGTAAGAAGTATACAATACACAAAGAAACGCGTTGATATAGCGTAACAAACTGCAAAAAGGAGAACTGATAATGTTTGTCAAAGGGATTTTTCAAGTATTGCGTGACACTACTTGGCCAAATCGAAAACAACGTTGGAAAGATTTTATTTCCATCTTGGAATACACTGTATTTTTCACAATCGTTATCTACATCTTTGACAAACTGTTAGCCGCAGGAGTCATGGACTTGATTAATCGATTTTAATAATAGATTATTTTAGATAGAAACAACCCAAACCCTTAGATTTTACTAAGGGTTTTTTGTGTGGAAAATAACATATATATCCGATTAAATTATAAAAAAATAATCTTTTGATTATTTTTACTAGATTGTTGAGCAAAAAAACATTAAAAAAAAGATGTTTATTTTAATAAAATGTAAATAAATTAAAGAAAAGTGTTGAAATAAAAAACTCCAAGTTATATAATTAGTTAAGGAACTCAAATTAAATTAAAATAAACGTGGTCCTATCCTAATAAATTAGGATTTTCAACTAACTATATAAAGGAGCGAATATGAATAATAACGAAAAAAAAGTAAAATACTTTTTAAGAAAAACAGCTTATGGTTTGGCCTCAATGTCAGCAGCGTTTGCTGTATGTAGTGGTATTGTACACGCGGATACTAGTTCAGGAATATCGGATTCAATTCCTCATAAGAAACAAGTTAATTTAGGGGCGGTTACTCTGAAGAATTTGATTTCTAAATATCGTGGTAATGACAAAGCTATTGCTATACTTTTAAGTAGAGTAAATGATTTTAATAGAGCATCACAGGATACACTTCCACAATTAATTAATAGTACTGAAGCAGAAATTAGAAATATTTTATATCAAGGACAAATTGGTAAGCAAAATAAACCAAGTGTAACTACACATGCTAAAGTTAGTGATCAAGAACTAGGTAAGCAGTCAAGACGTTCTCAAGATATCATTAAGTCATTAGGTTTCCTTTCATCAGACCAAAAAGATATTTTAGTTAAATCTATTAGCTCTTCAAAAGATTCGCAACTTATTCTTAAATTTGTAACTCAAGCCACGCAACTGAATAATGCTGAATCAACAAAAGCTAAGCAAATGGCTCAAAATGACGTGGCCTTAATAAAAAATATAAGCCCCGAAGTCTTAGAAGAATATAAAGAAAAAATTCAAAGAGCTAGCACTAAGAGTCAAGTTGATGAGTTTGTAGCAGAAGCTAAAAAAGTTGTTAATTCCAATAAAGAAACGTTGGTAAATCAGGCCAATGGTAAAAAGCAAGAAATTGCTAAGTTAGAAAATTTATCTAACGATGAAATGTTGAGATATAATACTGCAATTGATAATGTAGTGAAACAGTATAATGAAGGTAAGCTCAATATTACTGCTGCAATGAATGCTTTAAATAGTATTAAGCAAGCAGCACAGGAAGTTGCCCAGAAAAACTTACAAAAGCAGTATGCTAAAAAAATTGAAAGAATAAGTTCAAAAGGATTAGCGTTATCTAAAAAGGCTAAAGAAATTTATGAAAAGCATAAAAGTATTTTGCCTACACCTGGATATTATGCAGACTCTGTGGGAACTTATTTGAATAGGTTTAGAGATAAACAAACTTTCGGAAATAGGAGTGTTTGGACTGGTCAAAGTGGACTTGATGAAGCAAAAAAAATGCTTGATGAAGTCAAAAAGCTTTTAAAAGAACTTCAAGACCTTACCAGAGGTACTAAAGAAGATAAAAAACCAGACGTTAAGCCAGAAGCCAAACCAGAGGCCAAACCAAATATTCAAGTACCTAAACAAGCACCTACAGAAGCTGCAAAACCAGCTTTGTCACCAGAAGCCTTGACAAGATTGACTACATGGTATAATCAAGCTAAAGATCTGCTTAAAGATGATCAAGTAAAGGACAAATACGTAGATATACTTGCAGTTCAAAAAGCTGTTGACCAAGCTTATGATCATGTGGAAGAGGGAAAATTTATTACCACTGATCAAGCAAATCAATTAGCTAACAAGCTACGTGATGCTTTACAAAGTTTAGAATTAAAAGATAAAAAAGTAGCCAAACCAGAAGCCAAACCAGAGGCCAAACCAGACGTTAAGCCAGAGGCCAAACCAGACGTTAAGCCAGAAGCTAAGCCAGACGTTAAACCAGAAGCTAAGCCAGACGTTAAACCAGAAGCTAAGCCAGACGTTAAACCAAAGGCCAAACCAGACGTTAAGCCAGAAGCTAAGCCAGACGTTAAACCAGACGTTAAACCAGACGTTAAGCCAGAGGCCAAACCAGAGGCTAAGCCAGACGTTAAACCAGACGTTAAGCCAGAAGCTAAACCAGACGTTAAGCCAGAGGCCAAACCAGAAGCTAAGCCAGAAGCTAAGCCAGAAGCTAAGCCAGAAGCTAAGCCAGAGGCCAAACCAGAAGCTAAGCCAGACGTTAAGCCAGAAGCTAAACCAGACGTTAAACCAGAGGCTAAGCCAGAAGCTAAACCAGAGGCTAAGTCAGAAGCTAAACCAGAGGCTAAGCTAGAAGCTAAACCAGAGGCCAAACCAGCAACCAAAAAATCGGTTAATACTAGCGGAAACTTGGCGGCTAAAAAAGCTATTGAAAACAAAAAGTATAGTAAAAAATTACCATCAACGGGTGAAGCCGCAAGTCCACTCTTAGCAATTGTATCACTAATTGTTATGTTAAGTGCAGGTCTTATTACGATAGTTTTAAAGCATAAAAAAAATTAAATTTATTTTTAAACATAAACCGAAAGGTCTATCCTTTCAAAATCTTAAGGCAAACCTCATCAGAACTTTGCCTTTTTTATTTGAATTTTAGAATGATTTAGTCGGTACTTTAATTGACAGCTTATTTTATTTTCTTTATAATATATATTGAAAATAGCAGTCCAATAAGCCGTAAAAGGCTTTTTTATTAAGGAAAGGAAAACTTATGTTAGATTCTTTTGATAAGGGTTGGTTTGTACTCCAAACCTACTCAGGTTATGAAAATAAAGTAAAGGAAAATCTCTTGCAACGTGCGCAAACTTATAATATGTTAGACAACATTTTGCGTGTGGAAATCCCTACTCAAACTGTAAATGTTGAGAAAAATGGGAAAACAAAAGAAATTGAAGAAAATCGCTTCCCGGGTTATGTACTTGTGGAAATGGTAATGACTGATGAAGCCTGGTTTGTTGTTCGTAATACTCCAAACGTTACTGGATTTGTTGGATCACACGGCAATCGCTCTAAACCAACACCGTTGTTAGAAGAAGAGATTCGTTCAATACTCATCTCAATGGGACAAACCGTTGATGTCTTTGATACTAATATCAAGGAAGGTGATGTTGTTCAAATCATTGATGGTGCTTTCATCGGACAAGAAGGACGTGTAGTTGAGATTGAGAATAACAAAGTTAAATTAATGATCAACATGTTCGGCTCAGAAACACAAGCAGAACTTGAGTTGTACCAAGTTGCAGAATTATAAAACTTCTGAAAAATCCATCTTAAAATAAAGATGGATTTTTGTTAATTTATAATTGATTTAGGTTTAATTCGTTAATTAAAACAACCATATTATCAATAGAATTATGATTAACGATATGTTTGGTTATATTCTCTTGATGAGACGTGTTGTTGAAAGAATAAATTGGCTTTTGTTTCAAATGAACTCTTTGTAAAATATTACCTACTTCTGGACCATGATTAATATCAAGGTATGCAGTGGCTAATGTTATTAATTTTTCAATTCTTGCCTCAATTAATTCAGGGTAAACTAGGACATTTGGATATTGTTCTAGTTTGCTAAGTTTATTTGACACTGTTGTGTAGGCACCAATATGGAATTGAACAGTAGGACATCTACAAATTAGCGATTCAATGTGTTCTAAATTATCGGAAGATGTAAGAGTGAAAAGATGAATATCTGAAACAGAAAGCAATTCCATGGACTTTTCGTAAGAAATCACTTTTCTTTGCTTGCCGGTTAATTGGCAAAAATCAAGTTGGAAGTAATACCACCATAGTTCTCTAAACCTTGCAACGCTATTTTCATTCCAAGGTTTGTCACTAGTTAAAAAATGTATAATATTAGGAGTTCTATTTTCTATGTTTAGATATAAATAAGATCGATGATTATAGCGGCTAACGACATCATAAGTTTGAAAGTTCCATGTTTTGTTCAGAGATAACCAACGATTATGGCAAACAATGTTCAAGATACTTTGATCCCCTGTTTTGACAACTCGGTGGAGTTCTTCAGCTGTTTTTAGTAATGTTTTAGTGAGCCCATCTTCCCGCCATAGTTCTAGATTAGCTAAAAGCATGCCAGCATTAAACCCTCCTTCTTCATTTTTATGGGGATCTTTGACGGCTGCTAAGTAATAACCTTTAAAATCTAGTTCAAATAAGTAATCAAGATTAGTGTTAACGATAATATCTGAATCTAAATAAAGTACACGTGAACTAGGTATATAATCTGCTAAAAATAATCTAAACCATGTACTAACAGTTAGAAAAGTCGTTAGATGAGCAATATCATAGTTATATATTTTAACATTAATCAGTTTTGATCCTAGAGGCTCTAGTTTCCTGTTTATATTACGTACCCATTCAACTGGGGTATCTTGATTGAATAAATAAAAAGTTATATTTCTATTATAAACACAAATAGACTTTATTGTTACTAAGGCTTTATCCAAGTAGTTTGAATCAACTGCAAGTGCAACTGCTTTTTCCATTTAAATTCTCCTAGTTAAGTGTTTAGAATAATGTTGGGTATATAGTGAATGGATGCCAATTTTTTTATATAGACTGAAGATAATTAATTAAATCATCGATAGATGCAAAAACTGTTTCTGGAACAAGCTGGCTATTGCATTCTCTTGTAGTAAGAATTGGTTTTTCAGATTGTGACATTTTCTGTAGAATGCCCTCCATTTTTCCAAAAACATTAATATCAAGATAAATATCAGCTTCTGCTAATAATTTATCAATAATAGGTGGAGTGTAAGTTTTATGAAGGCGGATATTTTCAAAAGCTAATAGGCTTATAAGAATGTCAGACATAACTGTTGGTGCTGCAATGTGAAATAGACAATCTGGAAGGGCAGTGACTAATTCTGAGATAGATGGTATACAATCAGAAGTTGTAACAATAAGGAAATTGAGACGATAATTTTGTGTTTTAATTGGGTGGTCTAAACCAAATACTTTTTTACTAGATATGATACTTGACCATTCAAGTAAATTATAGTGCCACCATACCTCACGGAGTCTCATATTTGATAATGTTTGCCAAGGTTTGATTCCCGAAATGTAGTGAATAATTTTTGGGAGTGGGGTAATTGGGATGTCAAAAATAAATTTATGCCCATCGATAGCAGCTCCCATATCAAAACCAATTTGAAAATTGTAGGTATCATCTAAATAAATTACCTGATTTTCAAACATGCGATTAAGAATTGTTTGATCCCCTTCGTTGGCATTCTCAATTTCCTTTTGATTTTTTTCAATTAATTTAATAGTCATATTTTCTTGTCGCCAACGTTGGTTGTTAATTACCATTACTCCAGCATTAAACCCATATCCAAGCCCAAAAAGAGCTGGAACTGCAGCTAAATATGCATTGTCTAGTGAAATTTGAAAGAGGTTATCTAAATTAGTAGTAACAACTAAGTCAGAGTCAAGATATAAAACTGTATCAGCTGAGATGTACTGAGGTATGAAATAACGAGCATAGGTCATATAATTAATATGATTAAGCTTTTTATTTTCCCATTTTGGGGATAAGTGATCATGGAAGAGCTTTACATCCTGAATTTGATTTCCAGTTTGTCCAACCCTATCTTTCATAGCTAAAAACCATTCTTGAGGAATATCTTGATTAAAAATAAAAATTGAGAGATTCTCATGATAGACACAGAGAGATTTTAATGTGGTTTCAATTTGTCTAATGTAGGAATAATCACCAGCCAAAACAACTGTTTTTTGATAAGTCATAAAAAATCCTTTATTTATATTAGTTAGATATAGTAAATATAAATTTAAAAACTATTAGTATTATTCTATCATAGGTGAGTGTGATTCAGAAATTATTATTAAATTAATTATGGAGTTTATATAGTACAACATATTCTTTTTCAGAAAAAACAGCTATATTTTGCTATACTTTAATCAAATATCAATATTAGAAAGTGATTGCCTATGTTGTCTGTTGGTTTAGTTTTAGAGGGTGGCGGAATGAGAGGTCTTTATACTGCTGGAGTTTTAGATGCTTTTCTAGATGCAGGAATAAAAATAGATGGTATCGTATCTGTCTCTGCTGGTGCATTGTTTGGTGTTAATTTTGTATCTAGACAACGAGAGAGGGCTTTGCGATACAATAAAAAGTATTTATCCCACCCTAAATATATGAGTCTAAGGTCATGGTTTCGAACAGGGAATTTTGTTAATAAAGATTTCACCTATTATGAAGTTCCTATGAAATTGGATGTATTTGACGATGAAGCATTTAAAAAATCAAGTATTGATTTTTACGTAGTTGCTACAGAGATGACATCTGGTAAACCTGAATATTTTAAAATTGATAGTGTTTTTGAACAAATGGAAATTTTACGTGCTAGTTCAGCATTACCAGTAGTCTCAAAGATGGTTGATTGGCAGGGGAAAAAGTACTTAGATGGTGGTTTATCTGATAGTATTCCCGTTGATTTTGCCCGTGGTTTAGGATTTGACAAGTTGATTGTTGTGATGACTAGGCCGCTCAATTATCAGAAAAAGCCTTCAAGTGGACGATTGTATAAAACTCTGTATAGGAAATATCCTAATTTTGTAAAGACAGCCTCGAATCGGTACCAACAGTATAATAATAGTCTTGAAAAGGTCATGAGCCTTGAAAAAACAGGCGATCTATTTGCAATTAGACCGAGTAAGAGCTTGGTTATTGGCCGCTTAGAGAAGAATCCGGATAAACTTGATAGTATTTATCAGCTTGGTATGAAAGATGCTAAAAGTGTGATGCCTGAGCTGAATAGTTATCTAATGAAATAAAGAAAACAGTATTTCTCAATTGAGGAATACTGTTTTGTAATATCAGTCAGTTGGTTTGACATCTAATTGTGTTAAATTAGTGTGATATTTTTGACGTTTTAATTGCTTAATGCTTAGCATTGATAAAAAACTAACGATATAGAGACTTGCTAAGAAAAGCATGACCATAGAGACATTTGAAACGTCTAGAATCATTCCGATGATAACAGATGAAAAGCCACCTATTGCACGACCAACATTTAAGATAAGATTGTTAGCTGTTGAACGAATATGATGTGGATAGAGACGTGTAATCATGGCACCATAGCCTGCAAACATACCATTAACAAAGAATCCGACAACTGCCCCGCCTATAATCATAGAAGGCATTGTTGTTGCGAATTGAAAGAGATAGACACAAATTGCAGATGATAGAAGGAAACACCCGTATACTAAACGCGGTCCAAATTTATCTAACAATTGACCAAATACTAGCATGCCAAGGCACATTCCAAGAATGGTTGCAATCATCCATAATGATGAATTCTTGACAGAAACGTTTAAGTTGGTTTGGATAATAGTTGGTAACCAGTTCATCATGCCAAAGTATCCGGCAATCTGAACAGTTGTCATAACCATTAGTGCTAGGCTCTGTGTGGCTAATACAGGAGTATCAAATAAAGCTTTTATACTGATATCTAGAGGTTCATCATCTGCGTCTGTATTATATTGATCTAAGATATCTTTATCATCAACAGCAAATTGCATCCATAGGACGAGAACTATAGGGAGAAGGCCAAAGAGAAAAAGTCCCCGCCAACCGAGTGCTGGAGCTAGCCATCCTGCTAAGAGTGCTGAGCTAATAGATCCAACTTGACCAGCGATACCATTTAGTGAAGAAATCCGGCCCATTTTATTAGTTGGGACAATTCCTGCCATAATGGCAATAGCGATACCATATTCGCCACCAACGCCAATTCCTGCAATGAAGCGCATGATATAGAGATATGATAAATTAGTAGTGAAGAAAACTAAACCAGTTGCGATTGAAAAGATTAGAATCGTCCATTTGAAAACTTTAAATTTATTGTAGCGATCAGCTAATAAACCAAAGATTAGTCCTCCCACGAGCATTCCCAAGTTGGTAATTGTCCCAATCCAACCAGCCTGTGCCGCAGATAAATGAAGATCAGTAATGATAGTTGACATAGAAAATGCAAGGAACATGATATTTAAATCATCGGTTCCGGATGCGACAATGGCAGCGATTAGGGCGCGCCAATTATTCTTATTGATATTTAATGGTGACATAAGTCTCCTCCTTTAATGATGGCTCACAGACCACCGTTATTAAATACTGTCAATAGAAAAAATTCTAAAACAGAGATGTCATAGCTGCTTCAACTCATTATAATGTAAAAGAAAAAACTCAAGCTGCTACCCTTGAGTTCTATAAACGCTCGCAAAAATAGTAGGATTTCTGTATAGAATCCTATTTTGGTCGCTTATATGTCTCACAGGACACGGTTAAAGCATTATGTCATTTGGAAATAGTATAGAGTAAGTTTAGTTTATTGTCAAGGATAAGTGGGGAGAGAACCTGCTGTTGAGGGTATTTTCACCTTTTTTATTGCTATTTTTCGTGTTATAATAAGAAGACTATACTTTTTTGACATGGAGAAGTGCGATGACATTCTATAATCACAAAGAAATCGAACCCAAATGGCAAGCTTTTTGGGCAGATAATCATACCTTTAAAACAGGAACAGACGCATCAAAACCTAAGTTTTATGCCCTAGATATGTTCCCATACCCATCTGGAGCTGGTCTCCACGTTGGTCACCCAGAAGGCTATACAGCAACGGATATTCTCAGCCGTTTCAAACGTGCCCAAGGTCACAATGTCCTCCACCCAATGGGTTGGGATGCTTTTGGACTTCCTGCTGAGCAGTACGCTATGGATACTGGTAATGACCCAGCTGAGTTTACAGCTGAAAACATCGCTAACTTCAAACGCCAGATTAATGCTCTTGGTTTCTCATACGACTGGGATCGTGAAGTTAACACAACTGACCCTAACTACTACAAGTGGACACAGTGGATCTTTACCAAGCTTTATGAAAAAGGTCTAGCTTACGAAGCTGAAGTTCCAGTTAACTGGGTTGAAGAATTGGGAACAGCTATCGCCAACGAAGAGGTTCTTCCAGATGGTACATCAGAACGTGGTGGCTACCCAGTTGTCAGAAAACCAATGCGCCAATGGATGCTCAAAATCACTGCCTATGCAGAGCGCTTGCTGGAAGACTTGGAAGAAGTTGACTGGCCAGAGTCAATCAAGGACATGCAACGCAACTGGATTGGTAAATCAACTGGTGCTAATGTAACCTTCAAGGTTAAGGATACAGATAAGGACTTCACTGTCTTTACAACACGTCCTGACACCCTTTTTGGTGCGACTTACGCAGTTCTTGCTCCTGAGCATGCCTTGGTTGATGCTATTACAACAGCTGACCAAGCAGAAGCCGTTGCCGAATACAAACGTCAAGCGAGTCTCAAATCAGACCTTGCTCGTACAGACCTTGCCAAAGAAAAAACTGGTGTCTGGACAGGTGCCTATGCCATTAACCCAGTTAATGGTAAAGAAATTCCAGTTTGGATTGCGGACTATGTCCTTGCTAGCTACGGTACAGGTGCTATCATGGCAGTTCCAGCTCACGATGAACGTGACTGGGAATTCGCAAAACAATTCAACCTAGACATCATTCCAGTTCTTGAAGGTGGGAATGTTGAAGAGGCTGCCTTTACAGAAGACGGTCTTCACATCAACTCAGACTTCCTAGATGGTCTCGACAAAGCGGCAGCTATTGCCAAAATGGTCGAGTGGCTTGAAGCAGAAGGTGTTGGTAATGAGAAAGTTACTTACCGTCTTCGTGACTGGCTCTTCAGCCGTCAGCGTTACTGGGGTGAGCCAATCCCAATCATCCACTGGGAAGATGGAACATCAACTGCGGTTCCTGAGAGCGAATTGCCACTAGTTCTTCCAGTTACTAAGGATATCCGTCCTTCAGGTACTGGTGAGAGCCCACTTGCTAACTTGACAGACTGGTTGGAAGTCACTCGTGAAGATGGCGTTAAAGGTCGTCGTGAGACCAACACCATGCCACAATGGGCAGGTTCAAGCTGGTACTATCTCCGCTACATCGATCCACACAACACTGAAAAACTAGCTGACGAGGAACTCCTCAAACAATGGTTGCCAGTTGATATCTATGTCGGTGGTGCAGAGCATGCCGTGCTTCACCTTCTCTATGCTCGCTTCTGGCACAAGGTTCTTTATGATCTCGGTGTCGTACCTACCAAAGAGCCATTCCAAAAACTCTTTAACCAAGGGATGATTTTGGGAACAAGCTACCGCGACAGCCGTGGTGCTCTTGTGGCAACTGACAAGGTTGAAAAACGTGATGGCAGCTTCTTCCATGTGGAAACTGGTGAAGAGCTTGAACAAGCACCTGCTAAGATGTCTAAATCACTTAAGAACGTTGTCAATCCAGATGATGTTGTTGAGCAGTACGGTGCTGACACCCTTCGTGTTTACGAGATGTTCATGGGACCACTCGATGCTTCAATCGCTTGGTCTGAAGAAGGTCTTGAAGGCTCACGTAAGTTCTTGGACCGTGTTTACCGTTTGATCACGACTAAAGAGATCACTGAGGAAAATAGCGGAGCTCTTGACAAGGTTTACAACGAAACTGTTAAGGCAGTTACTGAGCAAGTTGACCAAATGAAATTCAACACAGCTATCGCTCAACTCATGGTCTTTGTCAATGCAGCCAACAAGGAAGACAAACTCTTTAGCGACTATGCCAAAGGCTTTGTTCAATTGATTGCACCATTCGCACCGCACTTAGGTGAAGAACTCTGGCAAGTCTTGACAGCCTCAGGACAGTCAATCTCTTACGTGCCATGGCCAAGCTATGACGAAAGCAAATTGGTTGAAAACGAAATCGAAATCGTTGTCCAAATCAAAGGTAAGGTCAAAGCTAAACTCGTCGTTGCTAAAGACCTTTCACGCGAAGAATTGCAAGATCTTGCTCTTGCTAACGAAAAAGTCCAAGCCGAAATCGCAGGCAAAGACATCATCAAAGTCATCGCAGTACCAAACAAACTCGTTAATATTGTGGTGAAATAAGATAAAGATTTTACTAGAAATAGTGATATTTACGCGTATAAAATCCCAAAAGTTTAACTTTTGGGATTTTTCTATTTTTAGCTAAATCAGTCAGCTCGTACTGTTTTTTTAGCATAGTAAGTTTTTAATACCTCTTTTGTAATACCATGTTTTTGATAGATTTTTTCTATTTTTGACGTTAATATTTTTAGTTCTTTATTTTGGTTTTCAATAGAGTTATCAAATTTTTGATAGCGGTCGTTCAACCTTGTCTCAAGGTAAGCACGTTGTTCAAAATATAATTTTAATCTATCTTTTTCGTTAGTGGATAGGTTTGTCTTATCAATCAATTTTTTGACTTCACTTGTGCTATCCCATGTTTGATTATCAATAGAAGTATAGAATTTAGTTAGTAGACGTTTATTTTGCTTCTCTAGTTGGTTGATATCTTTGTTAATATACAATTCAATAACTTTTAAATCTTTTGCTTTTTTGACTTCAATATGTCGTTGGATATGGTCGATTTTAGCGTAGAGAGGAGCAGCTTCTTTATCTGCAACTTTTAACTTATGTTCAATAGTTTTTTGACTCATATGAACAGTTGATGTTTTTTGTGATTGTTCAGCCGTTACATGATTTGGTTGTAAACTCGTATATGTTGCTAAAGAGAGAACGGCAATAAGCGATAAGGAATGTATTTTTTTAGAATGTAACATATAAAAACTCACTTTCTTTTAGAATAACTTTTTGATCTATAGGTATTATAGGTTAAAAAAGCAATAACTTCTTTGAATTTTTGTAGGAAAAGTTAGGCAATTTTGTGGCAATTGAAATAAATCGTAAAAGTTGTTGAGGTCGAATCACTCTCAGCGATGATATTACCATGATGTTGCTTGATAATTTCTTTAGTCATTGCAAGTCCAATACCTGTTTGGCCGCCATGTCCTTTATAGAAGCGATCGAAAATATAAGGCAAGTCTTCTTTTGAAATGGCTGGTCCGTCGTTTGAGATAGTTAGTTTTTGATTTGTGTAAGAGATTTCAATATGAGAAACAGCATAGCGTAGTGCGTTACTAAGGATATTATTGATAGCTCGTTGAATCAACTCTTCGTTACCTTTTAGTAACTTTTCATGCTTGTCTGGTCTATAAGTAATACTAATCTTTTGTTTATTAGCTAGGGGTTTGAAATAAGCAATAATACTATTAAGTAATTCATTTAAAGAAAATTCATCTTTTTGATCACTTAAGTTACTATCTAATTTAGAGAGTAAGATAATATCGTCTACGAGCTGTTTCATTTTTTTGCTCTCTTGCAGAATAACAGAGTGTGCGAGCTCGGCATCAATAATACCCTCTTGAACTCCCTCAGTATATCCTTGGATGGACATTAAAGGTGTCCGTAACTCGTGGGAGGCATTTTGAAAGAAGTTTCTTTGGCTCTCTTCTGCTTGGTAGATTCGATTTGCCATTTCTTGGCTCTCAAGTAGAAGAGGATCGAAATCAGAAAAGACAATTTCTTTTTGACTAGATTGATGATTGCCTTGATTTTTCCAAAGGCTGGAAATATAAGTTTGTACTGATTGAATAGATTCTCTAATTCCAGTGAAAGTCTTCCTCATAATAAATAGCATGGGAATATAGGTTAGTACTAAGATAACTATAAGAAAATGATTAATTTTAGTAATTAGATGCTGGGTGTAAGTAATGTCTGAAAAGTTAATCACATGAAAAAGTTGCGACTGTGCTTTAGGAACTTTTTTTATGCTACCATCAACAAGGATACCAGAGTAGTCTTTGGTCATTACATAATAGGTTTTTTTCTTGATGGTTACAAACATACCATCTTTTTCCTTAGAAATTTGCCACAATCTTTTTTGGGTAAGATAGCGAATAATATCATGGCTCTCTTTTTTATGATTATCAGTGCCATATTTCATACGATAATGCTGGTCAAAAATAGCATAGTAAGACCAAACAAAGATGCTATCTTGGTTAACCATATTTTCATCTGGTATTTTCTTGTTGTTATAGATACTATCTAAAATGGTGAAATTCGCCTGCATGGAATTCCTTGTCATTTGATGGACATAGTCTTTAATGACATAGTTGACAGAAAAATAGATGAGGTAAAAACCAAGAAATAGAGTGATGCTATTAATAAGGATAAGATTGCTAATTAAACTTTTCTTTTTCATTTGTCCTCTTTGATTAATTTGAAGCCGTAACCCCAGACAGTTTTGATACTAACCTGACTGTGGTATTGCTTAAATTTTTTACGTAATCGTTTAATAGTGTCATCAACTGCTCTGCTTTCAATATCATCAAATCCCCAAATACGATTAAGCAGTGTTTCCCTAGAAAAAGCAGTTTCAGGTTTTTCAATTAATACTAAAAGAAAATCAAATTCTGTCTTGGTTAAGGGCATTTCTTCATTTGATAATAGGGCTATTCGCTTTTCGGTATCCAGAGTTAAATCTAGGAACTGATACTGAGTGTCATTTTTGATTGCTTTTTCATCAAGGCGTTTGAACAATGCTTTAACATGTAGACTAAGTTTTATAGGTGAAAAAGGCTTGGTGAAGTAATCGTCAGTTCCTAAATTAAAAGCCGTAATGAAATCAACATCAGAATCTCTAGCTGTTAACATGATAATAGGAATATTATCATATTGGCGGATGCTTTTCATAACATCTAAACCATTAGTTCCAGGCATCATTATGTCTAATATAACTAAATCGGGTTTTTGGTTTTTATAGGCTTCTAAGAGAAGGTCTCCAGTTTCAAATGCTCGAACAGTGAAACCATCATGTTCTAAAAAAGGAACCACCAAGTCACGAATATTCTTTTCATCATCAGCGAAATAAATTATTTTTGTCATGTATACCTCAATACCCATAGTTATAATTTGACTTTTAGCTAGCTGTTTATGTCATATCAAATATAACAAAAAAAGAGTTTTTTTCCCATTCTTTGAAGTGTTATGGTGTTATAAACCAAGATACTGCAGAGAAAAGGTCTTTAGGAACATCATTTTAAGCTCCTCAAAAAGGCACCAGTCACTAACTATTAATAGCTAGTAATTGATGCCTTGCTCTATTTTTTAAAGTATTTTATTCTCTTTTGATAGACTTTAGTTTGATTGTTGCCAGACCTAGCATAGAGAGACTAAATAGCAATATTGTATAGGTTATTTTAGGAGTGCTTTCGCCTGTTTTAGGAAGCTTGTTTGTCTTTACCTTTTGATTATCGGTTTGGCTAGTCACCCCTAAGACACGCTTCTGAGCAACCTCACTTTCTTTAGTCATGCCTTTTTTGAATATCAACGCCTGGGGCTGATTTGGCGGATTGATAGGTGTGGTATTGAGAGAGTCATTATCATTGAGTGATTGACTATAATTCTCTGCGGAAGAAACTCTATCACGGCCATCAAGCTCTTGTTCGGTTGCTTTTATTTGGTTTAATAACTCTTCAACTTGAGCTTGTGTAGCTTGTCTATTGGAAAGCAGCAATTCTGCTTTCTTGATAAGGTTATTATAATTTTCTTTAGCAAATTGACTGGCGTTCTGATATTTAGATGATGTTTGTTTCAGAACGTTTGCTTTAATTATCATATGGTGTAAACCAGAGTAATCAGTTTCATGACCATTTAATTGATTTTTAGCAATATCAAGATTTTCTAAGGCTTTGTCTACTTCTGATTGAGTGACGTTAGGTTTTTGTAGAAGGTTTTTCGCCAATTGGACTTGATTGATATAAGTTGATTGGCTTAATGGACTAGCATTAACAAATTGATAGTTTCCCTTGATTTCTGTTTCAGCTAAAATAGCTTTTGCCAGTAAAGAAGTATCTGTTTCTTTACCGTTAAGAGCTTGGCGACTTTCTCTCAAAGCAGCAATAGCATTATCAATACTTGTTTGTTCCACTCTATTTTTAATTAAAGTTTGTGCCTTTTCAAGATTAGCTAGGTAATTATTTTTTAAGTGAGTTCCAGCATTATAAAACACAGGCTGGGTAATAATATCAGTTTGTTCTGCTAGGGCATTAATCAGAGGAGCTTTATTAATCAGCGTCAATTTTGTTAGGTTTACCTGATCTTCTTTTACGGATACAAGTAAATCATCTAAGTTCTCTAAAGTGCTATACCCACTAGGCAGCGTTACGTTTAAACGATAG
Organism: Streptococcus sp. HMSC076H09; assembly: GCF_001811765.1. Lineage (NCBI taxonomy): Bacteria > Bacillati > Bacillota > Bacilli > Lactobacillales > Streptococcaceae > Streptococcus > Streptococcus sp. HMSC076H09. The sequence goes on from NZ_KV806601.1 coordinate 20,691, forward strand.
TCTCCTACAGGTATGTTTTTACCATAGTCAGTAGGAGAATAAGTTGCTTTTGGTAGATCAACAACAGTATTTGTCTTAGTAACCAACTTGACTGTTGCTCCTTTTGGTAAAAGCTTGTCAAATTCAACGAGTAAGGCTGCTTTCTTGAGTAAGTTAACTTTAAATAAGACGTCTTTAAGGCTATCTTTTTCAGAAATAGTTACAGTGACACTTTTGGGACTGATTAGATTTGCTCGTTCCTCATCGTATAAGAATAGATCAAACGTATAGGTACCAAAAGGCAATTTCAATAAATTGAGGTCTTTCCCGTGATGTTGCTTTTTGATGATATTACCTTTGTCATCTTTGACAGAGTAAGAGAAATCAATATCGACATTACTGTTAAGCTCAGGGCTAAACACTTTGACGTTTACTAAACCATTTTTATTGCCAATATTGATCAAATCTTCGAGTTTTGCTGATACTAGATTGCCTGCATAATCTTCAACAGTATAGTAGACATGAGAGAAATCGTTAACCTCTTTAGGTAGAATAAAGCTACCATCCTTTTCTTGTTTGATAAATACTTTGTTATCTTCAACAAGGATACCGTCTTCTCCTTGTTGACGTAAGACGCTATTATAATGACCATCTTTATCTTTTTTTAAGTAAAAAACTTGTTCTCTAAAGATACCAGATTCCCCGTGTTCTACTGCAGGACGAGCTTTGAAGATACGTCTATCTTTGTCATAAGTTGCTGTTGTTAGTGTAGGAGCTTGTCTATCCAAAGTGATATCAAACACCATTTGTTGTGGCTTAGAGCCAGGGACATCAGAGTAATAAGTTAAAACGTATTTGTATTTTCCATCTTCTAAAGGAATACCATCAGTAGTGGTTCCTTTCCATTCTGTGTCATATAAAAATGTAGATTTTGGATTTTCAGTATTTCCGCTGTAGTAATTTTTATCTCCTGCTTGGGGAGCACTTACCCATAGTGGTTTTTGTAAATTAACATCATCTGCACGATAGACTTTGGCTCTTAAATTATTGAAATTACGTAAGAAAACACCTTTCACTGCAACGGCATCTTGATTTTGGTCATCATTAGGTGAAATGGCTAGATGAGGCTGGCCTTTTTGATCTAGTTGTAAGATCCATTTTCCATCTATAGACTTATAGCTTCCCAAGGCTTTCAATTGGATAGGACTAGTACCGTCTGTTGAGTAGATAGGCTCTGAACTTGTAGTCATTAAGGCAGTATAATCTTCTGAACCAGGAACTTCGTTTGTTTGTTTTGGTTGGAAATAAAATCCCTTTTCTTTGTTAGCAACAAGCTTATAAATGGATTTTTCTAAAACTTCTAAGTTTTGGAATTCTCCCTTAAATCCAACATAAGGAATACTAAGAACTTCCCCACCATCAACAGGGTCTGTAAAACGTACGTAGCCTTCTAGGAAATAGCCGTTTGGCATTACTTTTTTTAACATGTCATGGTATTTCGAAACATCTATATCAATTGTAATCGTTTGGGTTTGCCCTGGTTCAATCCGTATCGTTTTCCCTGTAAATGTACCAAGTTGTTGAGGAGCCAATGTGACAAAGCCATCTTTAACTTGATCAGTATTTAAATAGGTTGTATAGTGTAAATCTTTTGCAACTTTATTGATATTATGAACAGTAACATCAAAGGAAATTTTATCTTTAATATTTCCTAATGTAACGCTGCCATAGTTGTTTTCCCCACCAGTTAGGTATAATCCTGTCTGAACTGCTGCTGCGACATCGATAATACCTGCTCCTTGTTGGCGTGGTGAGGTGTAAGCGCCTGTATCTTTGTTTAGGTGTGCTTTAGCAGTACTCATAAGAAGGTATTTGACAGTTCTTTCAATGTCACCTTTTTTAAGTTCTGGATGTTCTTTCAATAAGTATTGTTTAACTAGAGCAGTAGCACCAGCGACATGGGGAGAAGCCATACTTGTCCCACTCATCATATCATATTCATTATCATTGATAGCGGCGTAAATAGAGCCTCCAGGAGCAGATAAGTCAGGTTTTAATTGTCCGTCTGCTGTTAACCCCCAGCTTGAAAAGTCAGATAGGACACCTGCATTAGGGTTGGCTTGTTTATTTTTGATATTGTTAAATACAATTTTATAGTTGTTTTTAGCTAAAACATCTCCAAACTCTTTTTGGGTAAAAATAGCAGGAATAGCACTTGCTTCAGGATCTAAACTCATTGTTAGATTAGCTTCCCCAGCTTTGTTATTAAAGATAATAGCTCCCACAGCACCGTGATTAATAGCATTGACGACTTTTTTTGTAAAAGTAATATCTCCACGTTCAATTAAGGCGATTTTACCATTTAAAGTTTTGTCCTTATAATCATTGTCGTTTCCTTTTCCTACGAAAACATAATCATATTGTTTCCCTACTTCAAAGGTCTTATCACTAACTTTAGGATCTGCATAAGCAGCTAATCCGTTGTTGAGATTTCTGTTGTTTTCTAATCCGATAATGTTGAAGACTTTATTAACCAGTGTTGTATTATTATATGATGCTACAGAAATGGCCTCACGAGCTGTTGATGGACTACCAACTAAACCATAATCAGGATAAAGAGCAGAAGGCTTTGATGCTCCACTCCCAAATGTACCGTCGTTACCTGCTGCTATAACAACAGAAACGCCAGCGAGTCTAGCCATCTCTAAAGCTTTTATAAGTCGGTCATCGGCATTAACTAAAGACCCATTAGCTCCACCTAAACTTAAATTAATGCTGTCAGCACCGAGTTTAACGGCATCTTCAATAGCTTTAACATAAAGGGCTGGTCCAGTTCCTCTTTTTTCATCAGAGAAGACTCTCATAAACATTACTTGTGCTTCAGGAGCAACACCATAGATTAATTCATTTGTATCTTTCTTGCTAGGATTAGCTGTTGCGATACTGGTTACGTGCATACCATGAGAAGTGCTTTTCACCTCTTTTAGCTCTGTATTGACATCAACATAGTTGTGACCAAAGATTACTTTGTTGTTATACCATTTTCCATAGTTTATACCAGCTTTTGCTTTAGCAGCATTCATTTGCTGTTCGTTTTGGTATTTTGCTTTTGTCGAATCATTTAATTGGAGAGCATCGTGATTGATATCTAGTCCTGAGTCAATAATTGCTACAACAGTTCCCTCTCCTTTGTAGCCTGTGTTCCATACTTTGGGGACAGTGATAATTTTATTACTATCAATGTTTTGAGGGGTTTCTTTAGAAATAGCTGGTGTAGATTTGACTGCTAAATTTTGTTTGGTTAAAGGAGTTTTAGAAACTTCTTGAGTGCTTTCAACCGGTTGATTTGCGACTGGGGAAAATGTCTCGGTGGCTTGAGAGTGAGACTCAGCTACTGGTTGTGTTTCTGTTGGACTATTATTAGCCTTTGTAACAAGATTGTCTTGAGCTGTCGACGCAAGGGCTGATGACGTGTTGTTAGTAGGTGTCTCATTTGCTATGCTCGTTGGACTGTCTTTTACTTGCTGTTCAACTGCAATATCAGATGGCTTATTTATGACAGAATCAGCAGCTACATTTGTGATACCACCTAAAAAAAATAGGGTTCCCAAAAGTACAGATACGGCACCTAACTTATATTTCCGGATTGAAAAACGCTGTTTTGTGTTCATAAAAATCTCCTTTTCTTGTAACATAATAATTACAAAAACTATTAAAACATAAAAAATCAAAATTTTCTACAATTTTCTGAATTTTCATTACAAATTATTTTGTGGTAAATTTAAGACCGTACCTAAAGCATTTTTTAAAAATCATTCTATGAAAATAATAATATTGTCCAACTATATGGCTACAATATCAAAGGTTTATAGAATAATTACAGGATATTTATTAGTCTAATTGCTGGCAAAGATAAATAATCATTCCTCTTCTTTCTTAGTAATCACCGTTGTGCTATAATAACTGAATATACTGAAAATTTAGGGGGATATGATGGAAAAAGGATTTAAAGAGGGAGTGAAAGATGCCTTGCCCACAGCTTTAGGGTATATCTCAATAGGCTTGGCGTTTGGGATAGTTGCTTCAGCATCAGATTTATCTGCAATAGAAGTTGGTCTTATGAGTGCCTTGGTATATGGGGGATCTGCTCAGTTTGCTATGTGTGCGCTATTATTAGCAAAAGCAGACTTGATGACTATTACGATGACAGTATTTTTAGTTAATTTGAGAAATATGTTAATGAGTTTACACGCGACTACTATCTTCAAGTCTGCTCACCTAATGAATCAATTAGCCATAGGAACTCTAATAACAGATGAGAGCTACGGCGTTTTACTTGGAGAAGCATTACATCACAAAGTTGTATCGCCTAGTTGGATGCATGGTAATAATGTGATGAGTTATTTGACATGGGTAATCTCAACGATAATAGGAACTTTACTGGGGAGTACTATTCCTAATCCAGAAATGTTTGGTTTAGACTTTGCATTAGTCGCCATGTTTATAGGTCTCTTTGTATTTCAGTTGTTTGGGATGTTATCTGATGGAAAGCGACTTGTTGTATATGTTCTTGCTTCTGTAGGTTTAAGTTACTTCTTATTAGCTACTTTTTTGTCAGGAGCCTTATCAGTATTGCTTGCGACTGTTGTTGGATGTAGTGTGGGAGTTGTTTTAGATGATAAATAGTACCGTTTTTCTTGCTATTCTTTTAGGTTTTGTTGTTTCTTGGGTGCCAAGAGTCGCTCCATTCATATTTGTAAAATACAAAGGGCTACCAAATAGTCTTGTGAAATTTTTAAAATTTCTTCCTCTTTCTATTTTATTTGCCCTAACATTCTCTAGCTTTTTTTTAGTTAAATTAGGACAATTGCCAACACTAAAATGGTTAGATTTATTGGCTGGCATACCAACTCTAGTTGTCACTATTCGATATCGAAATTTATTTTACACTGTTCTTACTGGTATCGTTACTATGGCTTTATTGAGATTACTATTTTAACGTGTAGGAATGGAAGATTAATAAAAACACAAAAAACGCATCTATTTCTAGATACGTTTTTTGTGTTTTTGTCTAGACAGGAACTTTTGATAGCCGATGTGTAATAGTTTGACTAATTGTTAATAATATCAACAGATTTTTCTGTATCTTGATAATATGAGTTGATTGTAAGATTGCTTTTTAAAGATATCTACATGCTGCTGTTTTAAAATTTATAAAAAGGTCCATAGTGGTTTATATAGTTTAAAACTATATAAATCGCTAAAAATATAAAATATTAAAAGCTATTGATATTATAGTTTTCATGGACTAAAATAATTCATAAAACTAAAAGGGTTAGTTATTAGCTATAACTTGATGGAGGAAATTATGGTAAAAGTTTCAAATTTAGGGTATCCACGTCTTGGTGAACAGCGCGAATGGAAGCAAGCGATCGAAGCTTTCTGGGCAGGGAATCTTGAACAAAAAGATTTAGAAAAACAACTAAAACAATTACGTATCAATCATTTAAAGAAACAAAAAGAGGCAGGTATTGACCTTATTCCAGTGGGGGATTTTTCTTGTTATGATCATGTTTTGGATTTGTCATTTCAATTCAATGTAATCCCAAAGCGTTTCGATGAGTATGAGAGGAATTTAGACCTTTATTTTGCTATTGCAAGAGGTGATAAAGATAATGTCGCATCATCTATGAAAAAGTGGTTTAATACCAACTACCACTACATAGTCCCAGAATGGGAGGTTGAGACTAAACCTCACTTGCAGAATAATTACTTACTTGATCTTTATCTAGAAGCTAGGGAAGTAGTTGGTGATAAAGCAAAGCCGGTTATCACTGGTCCAATAACCTATGTTTCCTTATCATCAGGAATTGTCGACTTTGAAGCGACTGTTCAGCGGTTATTACCACTTTATAAGCAGGTCTTTCAAGATCTGATAGATGCAGGCGCCACCTATATTCAGATTGATGAGCCGATATTTGTAACTGATGAAGGTGAACTTTTAGTAGATATAGCTAAGTCTGTTTATGATTTTTTTGCAAGAGAAGTACCACAAGCCCACTTCATCTTTCAAACCTACTTTGAATCAGCAGTCTGTTTAGATAAACTCTCTAAGCTGCCAGTAACGGGATTTGGCCTTGATTTTATACATGGTAGGGCGGAAAATTTAGCTGCTGTTAAGCAAGGTCTATTCCGCGAAAAAGAATTATTTGCAGGAATTGTTAATGGTCGAAATATCTGGGCAGTAAATTTAGAAGAAACGTTGGCTTTATTGGAAGAGATAGGTCCCTTTGTTAAACGATTGACTCTTCAACCTTCTTCAAGTCTTTTACATGTACCGGTGACGACTAAATACGAAACACATTTAGACCCTGTGTTAAAGAATGGCTTATCATTTGCTGATGAAAAACTAAAGGAATTAGAACTATTAGCTAGTGCTTTTGATGGTAATAAAACAAAGGGATATCACGAAGCTTTATCTCGTTTTTCAGCTCTTCAAGCTGCTGATTTTCGTCATGTAGCATTGGAATCATTAGCAGAAGTAAAGCTTGAACGAAGTCCGTATAAATTACGCCAAGCTTTGCAAGCTGAAAAATTACAGTTACCGATTTTACCAACAACAACTATTGGATCCTTTCCTCAATCACCTGAAATTAGGAAGAAACGCCTTGCTTGGAAAAGAGGAAATCTATCTGACTCAGATTATAAAGATTTCATAAAAACTGAAATTAGAAGATGGATTGCTATTCAAGAAGATCTTGATCTTGATGTGTTAGTACATGGCGAATTTGAGCGTGTTGATATGGTTGAATTTTTTGGTCAAAAGTTAGCTGGTTTTACGACAACCAAATTAGGCTGGGTACAGTCTTATGGTTCAAGGGCGGTCAAACCACCTATCATTTATGGTGATGTCAAACATATTCAACCCTTAAGCCTTGAAGAAACGGTTTATGCCCAAAGTTTGACTAAGAAACCTGTTAAAGGCATGTTGACAGGTCCTATTACTATAACGAACTGGTCATTTGAGCGAGATGATATTAGCCGATCTGATCTTTTTAATCAAATTGCTTTGGCTATAAAAGATGAGACACAAATTCATACACATATGTGTTATTCAAAATTTGACGAAATTATTGATTCTATCCGTGCACTAGATGCAGATGTTATTTCTATTGAAACGAGTAGAAGTCATGGGGACATCATTGAAAGTTTTGAAACAGCAGTTTATCCTCTAGGAATTGGCCTGGGTGTTTATGATATTCATTCCCCTCGCATACCTACTAAGGAAGAAATTATTGTCAATATTCAACGATCACTAAAATGTCTATCAAAAGAGCAATTTTGGGTAAACCCTGATTGTGGCTTAAAAACACGCCGTGAAGCAGAAACAATTGCTGCCTTGGAGGTTCTTGTTTCAGCTACCAAAGAGGTTCGTCAGCAATTAGATAATTAATAGGTTAATCAGTAAAGGATTGCCATGAGGGAGGAGTAAAGAAGATGTCCAAGTTTTTAGAGAAATTAAAAACAGATATTCTAGTAGCTGACGGTGCAATGGGAACTCTCCTTTATACTTATGGGCTAGATACTTGTCATGAATCCTACAATGTAACACATCCAGAAAAGGTTCTAGCCATTCATCAAGCTTATATTGAAGCGGGTGCAGATGTTATTCAGACGAATACCTATGGGGCTCAACGTCATCGATTAAAGAACTACGGTTTGGAAGATCAGGTTGTCTCTATCAATCAAGCAGCAGTTAATATAGCTCATCAAGCGACTTTGGGTAAAGAAACATTTATTTTAGGTACTGTTGGAGGTTTTCGTTCTCAAAGACAATGCGATTTAACATTGGATAATATTGTAGAAGAAACTTTGGAACAAGTTGAGGCTTTATTGGCGACAGGACAGCTAGACGGATTATTGTTTGAAACTTATTATGATATTGAGGAGATAACGACAGTTTTAAAAATTGTGAGGGAGATGACTGATCTACCAATTATTACTAATATTTCTCTTCATGAAGCAGGGGTAACATCAAATGGAAAGCCTATTGTAGAGGCGCTCAGCCAATTAGTTATGCTAGGTGCAGATGTGATTGGCTTAAATTGTCACCTTGGACCCTATCATATGATCCAATCATTGAAGCAAGTTCCTTTATTTGCCCAGTCTTATTTGTCAGTTTATCCTAATGCAAGTCAGTTATCTTTAGATGGTGAGAATAGTCAATACCAGTTTAGTCAGAATTCAGAGTATTTTGGAAAATCTGCAGAACTTCTCGTAGCAGAAGGAGTTAGGCTTATTGGTGGTTGTTGTGGGACAACTCCAGATCATATTAGAGCTGTGAAACGATCTATTAGAGGATTGAAACCTATTGAACGAAAGGTTGTTACTCCTATAATACCTGTAAAAGATTTTGTTAGGCGTATCAGACGAACAGATACTCTAGTGGATAAGGTAAAAAAAGAAGTAACAATTATCGCAGAATTAGATCCTCCAAAGCATTTAGATATCGTTCAGTTTCAAAAGGCTATACGAGCGATTGACCAAAAAGGTATTGCAGCAATTACTTTAGCAGATAATTCACTATCTAATACACGTATTTGTAATTTAAGTATAGCTAGCTTGCTTAAAGATGAAATTAGCACACCCTTTTTACTACATATAGCTTGTCGTGACCATAATTTAATTGGTTTACAGTCTAGACTGTTGGGCATGGAATTATTAGGTTTTAACCATATTTTAGCCATAACAGGAGATCCGACTAAACTTGGTGATTTCCCAGGAGCGACTAGTGTTTATGATGTGACTTCCTTTAAACTCCTTTCTCTGATTAAACAACTTAATCAAGGTTTATCTTATAGTGGTGCTAGCTTGAGACGTCCAACAGATTTTACAGTTGCTGCTGCCTTTAATCCTAATGTGAAAAACCTTACTCGAACCGTAAAATTGATTGAGAAAAAAGTAGCTTCTGGTGCTGATTATTTTATGACACAACCAATATTTGATCACTCTGTGTTAAAGGAATTAGCTGATCTTACTAAAACAGTTGAACAACCCTTTTTTATCGGAATTATGCCAATAACAAGTTATAATAACGCTGTTTTTCTACACAATGAAGTTCCTGGTATTAAACTTTCTGAGTCATTTTTATCTGCTCTTGAAAAGGTAAAGGACGACAAAGAAGCTTGTTTAACTTTGGCCTTAAACGAGAGTAAGTCCTTGATTGATGAAGCCTTGAACTATTTTAATGGTATCTATTTGATTACTCCCTTTTTACGCTATGATCTGACTCTTGAGTTAATTGACTATATACAAAAAAAGCAAGTAAGAAAGTCCTCTTAACTTTCTTACTTTTTAGTTGGTCGTTTATTATTATAATAAAAGTTACGTACCAAAACAGAGGTTAAACTAGATTTTTAAGCCACCTTCTATACTAAGATAAATTAGTTAATTTAAGTTTTCTTTAAGTTTATAGACTTAGAATAAAGCGTTATTTTGATGGGTAGCATAAAATTAAGGCATAATATGGATGTCAGCGATTTTTTTAGACTAACGAAATAACGCTGTAAAGCTTAATAGGGGTGTATCAAATACTCACTTATATAGTACCAAAAGCCTATAGCCTGTTGGCTAGCTTGACCGTATTCAAATATTGAATAAATCTTGGTTGAGAAAGGGAGGTATAAAAATGGTATGTGTCGATTTTATTGATCAAAAAGTTTATAGTGAAGCAGAAGGCCTATTTGTTTCCGATTTAGACTTAGGCATTAAAGGTTTAATAAGAGCACGTTATCCTTTTGCTCTGGATAGTGACTTTATTTCGTATGGAAATTTAAGTCATTATTGTATGAATTATCTTGACGAAATTGTTCAGCGAGCGAATCAGAAAAATGAGAAGATAAAATATAATGTGACTACCTTGATGAAAGAAGAAGAGAAGCCCTTCAACGTTGAAGAGCGTTTGAACAAGCAAGCAACTATCGGTCAACGAATTGCTGATGATGTTGCACGTTTTGGCGGATCTTGGACTTTTATTATCGTTTTTGTATCCATTATGGCTATTTGGATGTTGGTTAATATCATGAAGCCTTTTGGTATTCAATTTGATCCTTACCCATTTATCCTGTTAAACTTAGCTTTATCAACGATTGCTGCAATCCAAGCACCACTTATTATGATGAGTCAAAATCGTGCTGCTGATTATGATCGTTTGCAAGCTCGAAATGACTTTAATGTCAATAAAACCTCTGAGTTAGAAATTAGATTATTGCACGAAAAGATTGATCATATGGTACAACAAGATCAGTTTGAATTGTTAGAGATTCAAAAGTTACAGACAGAAATGCTAGTATCATTGGGAAATCAGTTAGCACAATTGAAACAACTACAAAAATAATCTTTTAGCAGTTATTTAAAAATACTGATACAATACTAAGAATTTAAATTAATACTGCAACTTCCTATAATGGAGAGCAGTATTTTTACTTTATTAATAACAAAAACCCCTTAGATGATGTGTCTAAGGGATTTTTGTATCGGAATAATCGAGTTGGTGAATTATTAGGCTAGTGTCTGTCCGAAAGCGTCTGCTGCTAAAATAGCTTGAGCAAACATTTTGGGATCGAAAGGGGTATTTTTGTATTCATTAGTAGTCATTGCAATTTCAACAATTTTTGGAATATCTTTTTCTGATAAAGAGACGTCAGCTAGAGTTGTTGGCAAACCTAGTGACTTATTAAAACGAGCTACTTTTTCAAGTTCTTCTAGTTCGTTGAAATAAGCATGTAAAACTAACACACCAAACGCAACTACAACGCCATGTAAGAATTCACCTTGTCTTTGAATAGCGGTTGTACCATAGTAAAATGCATGCGCGTGACAAGAATTGTAGTAGAAATCAGGTTGATTAACTAAATTAGAAGCATAGCCAGTTGAGATTAAGATATCAAGCGCAATTTCTTCAACTGCACGCGAAGCTAAATTAGCTTCAACATCTTTTAGACCTTGTTCACCAAATTGATAAAAAGCTTCCTTTGAAGACAGAGCGACTGCTTGTCCTAACACTGCAGTATGTGGTAGTTTATTGGTCTTAGCCTCTAAGGTAGCACGTTCTACTTCAGGGGCTTTTGAAATACCGTCCCCAATACCAGCCCAAAAATATTTGCTTGGTGCCTGTGCAATAATCCGTGTATTGATAAAAATATGAAGTGGAGACTCGGGATAGCCGTATCTTAAGAAAGAATGGTCATCATTATATACAACTGCAATGGCAGTACCTGCGGAGCAATTAGAACAAATAGTTGGGATAGTAAAGCTATTTTTACCTAACTCTTTTGCTACCATTTTAGCTGTGTCTAAAGCTTTTCCACCGCCAAAACCTAAGATAGCATCAGCGGCTTGAACTTGTGGGTTGGCTACTAACTTGTCAATGTTAGATTGTGTTGAATCCGTTCCATAGACAAAGCTTCCTGTGACTTTAATATTTGCTTCCTCTAAAATAGAGCGAACCTCGGCTTCTGAGCTGTCTAGGGCACGTTTGCCACCGACGAAAGCAATGCTTTGAATACGGTAAGTTGCCAAAACGCTAGGAATTTCTTTGAAGCAATCTTCTCCGTAGCTATAATTTGCCATTACATTTGTTGTCATTCAGTGTCCTCCTCTATTCCAAAGGTCGATTAGAGACAGCTATTTTCTAAAAGTGAATAGTTTTTTGTCTCTTGACCAAGTGATTATCATATTATAGCAGAATATTCAGAAAATTGGAACATGAAAAACAATTTAATTTTCAAGAATAAGAATAGAAAAGGTAAAGCGAGATATACGAGTAAATACTGTCAGTATAATAATTACAAGCTCTTGAGAGGGTCTGTATTGGATGCAACAGGGAGTTCTTTTAGGTATTGATCAAGATCGCGTTGGTGTTTTAGAATCTTTATTTTTTGAGGGTAGTCCTCAACAACTTGTTTATAGTTTGATTTTTGTTTGTCAGAGCGACCGTCTTTAAGAATCCAACTGATAAATTCAAAATCTAATTTTTCCGGGCATCCATTGGCCATATCAGGTCTAGTCTTACCACGAAACTTACAGTAACGTTTGAATGCTCTCCACAAGCAGTTGAAGCGATTAAAGTCAAAAAAAATAATCTCATCTGCATCTGCTAGACGTTCTTGATATAGCAGTTTTTTGTAGTTACCTTCTATAATCCATGTTCTTTTTTCTAACATGTTGCTGACATCGTCAATCATGTCATCATATTTTCTCTCTTCCCAATTTGGGGCGAAGTGAATACTATCAAGATGTAATACATTGCAATTATAGTAATTTCCCAATTTTCTTGCTAAAGTGGACTTACCCGACCCACTATATCCGATTATTGCTATTTTCATATACTACCTCCGTTAAATTGTTTACTTGAAGTTAATGCTGTACTTAGGATTTACTTATTTTATAAGGGTTATTCACTTTTTTAGATTAATATATTTTTGATATAAGTTATCCATACACATGGTAACATAGTTACCAGTAAATGTAATCTAGATATCAATACTATGGCTGACGATATTGTTAACTTTTGGTTCAAAAAATTGGGGTAAAAATCATCGGAGGGAACTGCCAAACAAACTCACAGTTTAAAATACTAAGTAATAAAAAGTCTTGAACTTATTATGTTTAAGGCTTTTTAAGTGTCTAAAATACTTGGTCTAGTATGAATTTCTAAACAGAAAGTAAAAATAATGAGTTTTAGTATGGTTTTTGGGCATAATGGAACGATTTTATCTAAAATAGTACGCTTCTTATTAAATTTATTTTTTAAGAAAAACATTAGGCTAATCTATTTGATAAAAATAGTGATAAGTAGAAATTTTCTAAAATATTTAGATTTATATAAGGTGGTAAATTATCGTTATGGTTTTTTACATGAAAATCTAAATTAAATTATCAGAAATTAACAAAAGGATAGGCGCAAGTATATTATAGCAAAATGATAATATTAGTTTTATGAAAAAAATGCAGTTTATTTGTAATAATGTAAAATATAGGGGAAAAGAAAGCGCTTGACGACCTTTTGGACAAGTAGTAAGATACAAACATGGGCCCTGTAAATTAAAAATACTGCAGTAAAAGTGATTTTAGTTTAAAGGAGGAAATTCATTATGAACGTTAAACATATGATGTATCTATCTGGAACTCTAGTGGCTGGTGCATTGTTATTTTCACCAGCTGTATTAGAAGTACATGCTGATCAAGTGACAACTCCACAAGTGGTAAATCATGTAAACAGTAATAATCAAGCCCAGCAAATGGCTCAAAAGCTTGATCAAGATAGCATTCAGTTGAGAAATATCAAAGATAATGTTCAGGGAACAGATTATGAAAAAACGGTTAATGAGGCTATTACTAGTGTTGAAAAATTAAAGACTTCATTGCGTGCCAACCCTGAGACAGTTTATGATTTGAATTCTATTGGTAGTCGTGTAGAAGCCTTAACAGATGTGATTGAAGCAATCACTTTTTCAACTCAACATTTAGCAAATAAGGTTAGTCAAGCAAATATTGATATGGGATTTGGGATAACTAAGCTGGTTATTCGCATTTTAGATCCATTTGCTTCAGTTGATTCAATTAAAGCTCAAGTTAACGATGTAAAGGCATTAGAACAAAAGGTTTTAACTTATCCTGATTTAAAACCAACTGATAGAGCTACCATCTATACAAAATCAAAACTTGATAAGGAAATCTGGAATACACGCTTTACTAGAGATAAAAAAGTACTTAACGTCAAAGAATTTAAAGTTTACAATACTTTAAATAAAGCAATCACACATGCTGTTGGAGTTCAGTTGAATCCAAATGTTACGGTACAACAAGTTGATCAAGAGATTGTAACATTACAAGCAGCACTTCAAACAGCATTAAAATAATATTTGTATTTTTCGTGTGATGCTGTCGACTTCGTGATTTTGTACTACCATGGTTTTTATGATTAAAAGGTTTACGATAATAGTCATAATAGTAGAACGATGTCACCATTTTAAATAATAAAGTGATTAGTCATTTGACTAAATTTGCCAAGTATCAAAGGAAATAAAGATTATGACTAAAAAGATAACTGTTGTAGCATTAGAAACATTGATTGCCCAGCATAATAATATCCATTTGATAGACGTTCGTGAAGAGCATGAGTATCGTGGGGGGCATATTTCAGGTGCGATAAATCTTCCTTTGAGTCAACTCAGTCATAAGTTTGAACAGTTAGATAAAAATAAGGAATATTATCTTGTTTGTCAACGAGGGGGAAGATCTATTAGAGCATGCCAATTTCTTGAGTTGAAAGGCTACAAAGTAATCAATGTAGATGGCGGCACAGAAGCGTGGAGAGGAAATCTAGAAGTGTAAATATGTCCTGTGTAGTCTACCATATTTGATAATAAAAAAATTGACATTATCTCACTATTAATGACCTTTTAGTAAACATAAAGAAAAGTATGTGTTTTGAAAAGGAGGATGATTATCCTTTTCAAAACCATACTTTTTGTGTCTTGTGGCTTGGTCTTAATTAATAGTTGTTAGGACAATGTCGTAAATGACAAGGAGAATAAAAGGCCAACTAGTAAGTAATAATTTTGTATGTTGTTTAGAGTTTATTGAGTCAGCCTCTCGAACGTTAGAGTGCAGACTTATACGACGGCGAGCAGTATTCCTATGAGTAAAAAGGTAATATAATATAAATAAGATTGCTAAAATTAGCAATATATTTTCAAAATAAGTCCCGTATAACTCGTTTACTGTTGATAGCTGGGTGAAAATTTCTACGATAAAGTTATTGCAGATATGAAGGAGTAGGGCTACCTTAAAGGAATAATGGTAAGCGATAAAACCCATTATGATACCCGCAATAGATGTAGTCAATAGCTGAGAAATGTCTTGGTGCATTAAACCAAATAGGATGCCAGAAGTGATAATGGCAAACCATTTACCATACTTGGATAATAAATTCAATACTATTCCTCGGTATAAAACTTCTTCAAAAAAAGGACCTACAACAACAGAATAACTAATCATAAGTATATTGAATGTGGCATCATAATTTTGACTTTCCGATTCCATAATATTGAGATGATTTAGCACAACATCCCATATTGTGGAGACTATATTATTAGTAGTATATATAATGCTTAACAAGAATAAAATAGTGGTGAAAGTGATTGTATGATGGGTTGCCGTTAGATGTTTTTTTAAATTTTTAAAACCCATAAAAAAACAAGGAATGAGTAAGGCGATTAAAGTACTTGCTATACCTATCCAGACATCATTTTGTAAGATTTCAGCAAATAGTGTAGTCGCCAAACTTAAAACAATAGCCTGAGCTAAAAGTATCAGCCCGATTAGGTTAAGTCTCTTTTTTTCTTGATTCAATTGATTACCTCCTTATTAATAACGGTAACGACAAAGAAATATTATAATGTATAATGTATAGGTTTCTAAGTCATTAGTCAATAGGGACGAGCACTTGGATACTTCTAATAAGATAAAATACATAGACAAGACTATAGTTTTGGCTTCTCTAAAGATTACCTAAAAATTTATAAGTTCTCGAGCAGAAAGGATGAGTTTGGATATTGAGAGGATGGGCTTGACCAGCTGAAAGAAAAATGAACCAAGGGTAATCGCTTCGAAAAAAGAAGGAAATTTCAATTAGAAACTTCCTTTTTTTATCAATCTAGTATTGGCGCGTGCTAGGGACTTTATAATTCGTTATAAAATCTTCGATTTCAGTAATATCATCTGAGAATAGGACATTTTCTCTATCTTCCAGACTAAGAAAACCCTCACCAACCATATGATCAAACATATTTTTTAAATCATTAAAGTAGCCATTAACATTATATAAAATGCAAGGATTATCATTTTGACCGATGCGAGACCAAGAGATAACTTCGGAAATTTCTTCAAGGGTACCAGGTCCACCAGGTAGAGCGATAAAGGCATCTCCAAGTAGCATCATTTTTGCCTTACGTTCAGGCATATTATTTACTATGATAAGCTCTGATAAATTTTCATGTGCAATTTCACGATCTCTTAAAAATGTCGGAATAACACCAGTAGTGTAGCCACCATTTGCAATCACAGTATCAGCCATGACTCCCATTAAGCCAACTTTTCCTCCACCATACACCAGAGAATGTTTGTTTTGTGCCATCCATTGTGCTAAGGCAACTGTTTTTTCACTATAAACAGGATTTTCCCCAGTACTTGCTCCACAAAAAATAGTTATTCTCATGTTTCAAACCTCTTTTCTAATTAGTGCGATGTGCGCTGATAATCTCTTCTAGTGAGATATTATACTGATCAGCAAGTATGAAGATATTATCTAAGACATCTCCTAGTTCTTCTTTTATATCATTTAAGTTTTCCAAATCAGTTTGTTCGGTTTCGTCAGGTCTGTCACGTCCAATTTCATATTTGCGAATGGCTTGAGCCAATTCGCCGACTTCTTCTGAAAGAAAGTTACTTCTAATAAAAGAATTGTATTGATACCAGTTTCTTTTTTTATAGAATTCACTCACCCATTTTTGATAATCTGTAATATCCATTATTCCCTCCGTTTCAAGTATATTGTAGCAATATTGCTTTATTAATGAAAATTTGAACGCTAATTAATAGGAAAAGTTCGTATTTGGTATTTCTTCTAGTTTGTGAATAGTCATATTTAAACCTAAAAGGTTAGCGCGTACTTTAAGCATTTTTTAAATATTTTAAACCATAATGTATGAAGATTTATCTCTTTATTAAAGTGAGGTTATGTAGTGAACAAGAAATCCTTTTTCCAGTGTGTTATACTACTTGTTTCTTTTTTAGTGTTAACATTAGCAGTTAAATCTCAAAGTGATATGATAAGTTATTTGGATAATATCACTTCAGCTTTTTTTCAAAGCATACGAAATCCCGATTTAACTAACTTAATGACGATAATATCAACAGTTGTCAGCCCTTTGACAACGTCATTAATAGCACTTGTTATCCTTGGGTATCAATATTTTTTAAACCAAAGAATAGCTGTGTGGCTATTTATGTTATTTTTTGGTACCAATGCTTTGGCATTGCTTTTAAAAGATATCATCGCACGTCATAGACCTATGAATCAACTTGTTTTTGATTCGGGTTATAGTTTTCCCAGTGGACATACGATATCAACGTTTTTATTAATGATTCTTGTTTTAGTGGTTGCGAGACAGAGATTGAGAAGAGTATTGTCACAAGTAGTTTTCGTAATATTTGCATTAGTGATCCTTGCATCAGTTATTTTTTCAAGACTCTATTTAGAAAATCATTTTTTAACGGATATTTTAGGGTCGTTGTTACTAGGAGCATCGTCATATTATGGTTTGTCTGCTATTGTATCTTTGAAAGAGTTACAATAAAAATAGTAGTTACCAATGAATTATAAAAGAGCCTTTCTTAAGGGCTCTTTTATAATTCATTATTTTTCAATGACAAATATTAGTGAAGTTAATTTTTATTTAACCATTGTTATTATTAATGCTGTTTTGCCACTTATTAATCAACGAAAAAGTTTCTTCTAGGGAAACTTTTTTATATTATATTTCCTGATAGGAACTTTTATTTTTGATTTAGAAACTCTATAATGGACGTGAAAGTAGATTGACCGATGCTTGGAGAGAATATCTATTTACAACGTACTCAGATTGGTATGACGCAAGAGAATTTGAGTGATTATCTGCATTTAACAAAAACTACAATTTCAAAGTGGGAAAATAATCAAGCTAAACCGGATATTGACTATCTTATTTTGATGGCTAATCTTTTTGATATTAGCTTGGATGACTTAGTCGGTTATCAAAAAACATTGTCAGATGATCAAAGAAATCAGCTCATTAAGGATCTAAAAATAAAAGCAAATGTATTGTCTGAGAGAGATTTCTTTCAGGAAGTTAAGGAATTATCAAAACAGTTCCCTAACGATTTTAAGACTCTGTTGATAATGATTAATATGGTCTTGAGCAACCTAACCAACCTTAATGATTCAGAAATGAAAGAGTGGTCACTAAGTACACTAAATAAAATTATTAGTAAAACAGTAGTTGAGTCTGACCTCCAGACGGCGATAATGTTCAAAACGGTCGTTCTTTTTCACAACCTTGAATATGATGAAGTGATAAACCTTTACCAGAATAGTCCCTATAAATTAGGTGAAGAATTACTTTTAGCTAATAGCTTTTTTGCAAAAGGCGATGTTTACCGAGCTAAGCAAGTATTACAGGTTGAAATTTATCAGCAGATTCTACTTGTATGCGAGTATCTATTGAGTTTATCAACTTTTGAAGTTGAAGAAAACAAAGGCGATATTTTTGAAAGGCTTGAACATATGATAGAAGCGTTTCAATTAAACTCTTTGCATCCCAACACAGTCATCAAGTGTTATTATAGTTTAGCTTGTCATTATAGTAAAAGTGATGATGATAAGGCATTAGGATACTTAAAACAATGTTTTAAATCTTTAAAACAATTGCTCCAAAGATTTGAATTACACGGTGATACTTTCTTTTATACCATCGATGATTGGTTAGAGACAATACCTACTGGTATTGCACCACCGACGAGTCAATTACAGGTAATAGAACGAGTTGAGGACTTATTTCAAAATTCACAATTTAAAGAACTATCAGGGCATAAAGAATTTCAACAAATGATTCAAAAACTTAACGATTTAAAAAAGGATTACTAATATGAATACAGAAATACCAAATCAATTATTACCATTCCTAGTTCCGTTGATTATGTTGCAAGGAGCTTTAATTATCATTTCTCTAGTCAAACTAAGTAAACTTAAGATGACTAAACACCTTTCAAAGCCAGTTTGGTTTTTGGTCATTATATTTCTTAATATAATTGGGCCAATTGCATTTCTTATTTTGGAAGGGAATAATGAATGAAAGCTATCTCATTTCAAAACGTTACAAAATCTTTTGGTCCTAAAAAAATATTAAATAATGTTTCTTTTGATTTAGAAGAAAATATGATTTATGGATTCGTAGGACCAAATGGAGCAGGTAAAACAACGACAATAAAAATGATTTTAGGATTGTTAAAATTTGATACGGGTTTCATAACAATTTTTGGTAAAAAAGTTAATTTTGGAAGAACAGATACCAATCAACTGATTGGCTATCTCCCAGATGTTCCCGAGTACTACGATTATATGACAGCTCTAGAATATCTTGATTTATGTTCTGGTTTAGCGAGATCAAAGCATAAGCTTTCTAACAAAGAACTACTTAGGTCAGTTGGACTTGACGATAATCACCAAAAGATTGCTACTTATTCTCGAGGAATGAAACAGCGTCTTGGATTAGCCCAAGCACTGGTTCATGATCCTAAAATTATTATTTGCGATGAACCAACCTCTGCATTAGACCCGAAAGGTCGCCAAGATATTTTAGATATTATTTCAAATCTTAGAGGAGAAAAAACTGTGATTTTTTCTACCCATATTCTCTCTGATGTCGAAAAAATATGTGATCATGTTCTGGTGTTAACTAAGTGTGGGATTTATTCTCTTGAAGAGTTAAAAGGAAAAAAATCAGAGGAAAATTATTCGGTTCGTATTTTAATAAAAGTGACAAAGTCTGAAGCTAAGGTACTATCTCATAACTATCAGATAGAAAAGAAAGATAATGAGTATGCACTGACTCTCAAAGGCTCTAAAATGGATAACAAAGCAGATTTACTAGCTGGTTTTTACCAAGATTTAGTTTCTTTAAAGATTAGCCCATCAGCTATTGAAGTCATTGACAATAGTTTAGAGGAGCTTTATTTGGAGGTTACCAAATGAAATCTTTAGCAGTAATGTTAAAAAAAGAATGGATGGAGAATGTTAGGACATACAAAGTTATATCTATTCTGATTACTTGTTCAATATTTGGTATATTAGGTCCCCTAACTGCACTTATGATGCCTGATATTATGGCAGGAATTTTACCTAAAAAACTACAGGGAGCGATACCAGAGCCTACCTATATTGATTCTTATATTCAGTATTTTAAAAATATGAATCAGCTTGGTTTAGTTATTTTAGTATTTTTATTTAGTAGTACACTGACGCAAGAATTTTCAAAAGGAACCTTAATTAATCTAGTTACGAAGGGATTAGCCAAAAAAGTTATAATCCTTGCTAAATTTATAGTAATTACCCTTCTATGGACAGTGTCATACTTATTAAGTGTTGTCATCCATTTTAGTTATACGTTATATTACTTTAGTAACGAAGGAAGTCATAAATTAATGGTTTACGGTGCAACATGGTTTATCGGTATTCTTTTCATAAGCTTAATACTCTTTTTTTCAGTTCTTTTTCGTAAAACTTTAGGGGGTTTGTTAGGTTGTCTTTTTATGGTGGTGTTATGTGTAGTATCTGGATTTTTTAAAATCAGTAAAAGCTATAATCCTATGCTTCTTATCCAAAAACAAGGAGAAATATTAAGTGGAAAGTTTAAAGTTCAAGACTTAATGGAACCGAGCATATTAGTGTTTTTGCTTATTATAATGACGTTATTACTTAGCATGTACATTTTTGAAAAAAGTGAAGTTTAATTTTGATAAGATATCAATAAGGCGATAGCTACTTTTTGAAAAAATAAAACCGAATTAAGAGCTTTGCTGCTATTTGACTTATCTAGATCAATATTTCCAACTAATATGATATCCTATGCATACCTCATTGCAGAAATATACTTTAAAGTCAAAATAAGGAAATATATTATGGAAATTAAAGAATACGAGAATAATCCGTACCATTTAGCACAGCTAGTAGATTTAATTAATTATTGTCAGAATATAGAAGCTAAACTTGATATAAAGATGGCTGAACAAGACGATATTTTTCAAATAGAAAATTATTATCAAAACAGAAAAGGTCAATTTTGGATTGCCTTAGAAAATGAAAAAGTAGTTGGTTCGATTGCGTTACTGCGTATTGATGATAAAACAGCTGTTCTAAAAAAATTTTTTACATATCCAAAATATAGAGGAAATCCTGTTCGACTTGGTCGAAAATTATTTGAAAGATTTATGCTTTTTGCTCGAGCTAGTAAATTCACAAGAATTGTCTTGGATACTCCAGAAAAAGAGAAAAGATCTCACTTCTTTTATGAAAATCAAGGATTTAAGCAAATAACAAGAGATGAACTAGATGTAGACTACATTTTTCCAGATAGAGATTCAAGGATATATGTAAAACTTCTTGATTAATTGTGAAAAAAACTAGTCAAACAGATGAATAAACCCAAATAACGATTATTTTAGATAATACATTGGAAAAGTGGTTGTAGAATATAGAAAAAGAAATTTTTAGGATTACTGTTATCATTGGTTATGGTAGCTTATTCAAGTAATATCATAAGAAATAAATCAATGGATATAAATTGAATAAAAAATAATAGAGGCCAGAGTGATGAACTCTAGTCTCTATTATTAATTTTAAAAACTATTGTGTTTATGAGGAGGTATTTTAACTGTATAGATTGGATAAGAAGTCATAATTAAAGGTATTAAGATCAGGATGAGATGAATAAACAACAGTACTATAGTCAATAGATTATAAAAAACTATAGTACTTTTGAGAAGTTACGACTAAAATAAAAAACTCCAAACGAATAATTGGATAGGCTATCTGTTCTTTTCTTTTTAATAAGTTTAAATATACAGTTGACTTATATAGTTGTATTGTATAGAATAACTATATAAAGTTTAACTGTATAGAAAGAAAATTGATGAAAAGGAATAAACATTTACCGTTAACAGAAACTACCTATTATATCTTATTAGCTTTGTTTGAGGAAGCACATGGCTATGCTATTATGCAAAAAGTTGAAGAAATGAGTGGCGGTGATGTTAGAATAGCCGCAGGGACAATGTACGGTGCCATTGAAAATTTACTTAAACAAAAATGGATAAAGTCTATCCCAAGTGACGATAGAAGAAGAAAAGTTTATATTATTACTGAGACAGGAAAAGAAATAGTAGAACTTGAAACGAATCGATTAAGAAAGTTACTTAATACTGCTAATCAGTTGGGTTTTGGGGGAGATAGTTATGATAAAGTTTAAATTATTTTTTAAATCCACAGAAAAAGAGGAAGAATGGATCGATAAGGTTCAAAAAAGTGGCTATGCTTTTACAGGCATTAACTCATTTCTTCCAGCATTCTATTATTTTAAGAGAGATAAAGAAAAAGACAAGATGTCAATAAATATGAGTTATTATAAATATACTTGTGAGCATGCGTTTTTCTCTTTATTTTATTTCTTTCTCTTGATAAGAACAACTTCTATCACCATATTTGATCCAAAAAGTTGGTATCTGACGCAAGGTCTATGGGAAATGCAAGGGAAAATATTTTGGTTAGCATTCTTATTTGAAACACCATTTGCCTTATTAAGAATATTACCTATGTTTTACTTTTTAATTTCTGGAATATACTATATTACACGAGCTGTAAAACCCAAGGAAATTATAAATTAAAGCAGAAGTATTTTAGATTTTTATACTTTCTATATTCTCTGGTAATTTTAGTTCTATCGTATATTTATAGTATGCCTCAATTTTTTCCTAATAGAGGTTACAAGGTAGGCCTTCGCTTTATTCCTAGAGTCAAAGAATAAGTACTAAAAATTTCTGATATAAAAGTGAGTATCCAAGTAAAAAATTAAAGTTACTATAATCATTTTAAAGTGAAAACGAAAACTCAAATGTTACACTTTGGAAAATATAAAATATAAAGTCATGCAAGGAGAAACATGGAAGCAAGTGATGTAATCAAAAAGATAGAAAATAATTATCCAATTGATGAGGATGTTTTATCTTTTTGATTACATCATATAGGAGATTGGAACCCAAGAGTTCGAGATGAAATAGTATATGGGTCTTGGGTTAAATTAGTAATAGAACATAAACTGATGCAAAGCCAGAAATTAAATGTCCTTCAGAGAGTTTTAAGGGATAAATTTCTTTTACAAGGATTAGGAGTACCCAACAGTAATACTGTGTTAAACAGATCTTTTACTGCTCTATTACTAGCTTTATTATTGGAGGACTCAAATAATAAAAGTTGGATATCTGAAGAAGATCAGATAAAAATTATGAATCAGGCATTCTCCTGGCTTATAGATGAACCTGATTTTAGAGGCTTTGACGAGGAGCTTGGATGGATACATGCCTTTGCTCATGGAGCTGATTTATTAACAGAAATAGTCAAGATGAAATGTTTTTCAAAAGATGATAGTTTAAAAATCTTAACTATCATAAAAAGAGTGATGATAACTGATGACATACTAACATTAAACGGTTGAAAATATTTGGAATCATAATCAGTTGTTAAGAAAAATTTAAAATTGAATCCTTGGAGGTCGTAAAGGTATGTCCATGCTAATTTAAGTCTATGATTACATGCTTAGAGAAAAATACAAGGGTAATATAAAGGTATTAGAAAAAACATGGTAATATAAAGTGAAGTAGGAGGTAGCCATTATGAGAGATGAGCAAGAAATATATAATTTGGTGTTAAACATAGCAAACCAAGATAAGAGAATCGAAGCTGTACTATTGAATGGATCTCGGGCTAACCCAAATGTACCGAAAGATGATTTTCAAGATTATGATATTGTTTTTGTTACTAATTTTATAGAAGATATTATTTCTGACACTAATTATCATAAAAAATTCGGTGATATTCTTATAATGCAGAAACCAAATGAGTTTAGAAATAAGACGGAATACAATTGCTTTGCTTACTTAATGCAGTTTCAAGATCTGACGAGGATTGATTTAAGACTTATTAAACCAGAATTCTTGGAGGATTATTTAGATGATGCTTTTTCAAAAGTACTTTTAGATAAAAAGAATAAATATCTTGATTATAATTTTGAAAGAAGTTCTCTGTACGAAACAAAGCAATTGTCAGAAGATGAAATCAACAAAATTCTTAATGAAATATATTGGGTTAGTACTTATGTAGTCAAGGGGATAGCAAGAAATGATATTATTTATTCAGAGTTTATGATATCTAATCCTATTAAAAATGCTTTTATTAAACTTCTAAAACAAAAAATATTAATAGAAAAAGAGCTTGATTCATTATCTTTTGGAAAGCTCGACAAGGATATCTTGCAATATATTACAGATAAAGATCAACTATTGAAAATTTTTTCAAATAAATCTTTAAAAGACATTGAGGCTAATTTGCGATTTTTATTGGATGAAACAAATCAAATGGCGAAATATATTTCTATTAATAGGAAACTTAATCTGAACCAAGGAGAATACCAATCAGCAATGAAATTTATGAATATCTTTTTGTCAAATTCATATCAAAATTTCAACTAATATTATTGTGTAAAGGATAATAGGCTGTGATTGTCTAAACTCAATTACCATTCATAAAGATTTTCAAGAAAAATAATAAATAATTTTGGGGACAAATGATGGGACAAATCCTCTTCTGTCAAGCAAAAAAGCCTTTAAATAAAGGCTTTTTCTTATGTAGTTTAATGCCCCTACAAAGTAACTATATGTATTTAAAGTTAATGTATAAAAAAAGAAAACAAGTAATATCAAGGAATTTATCACTTTTTGTTTATAAAAATTAATAAAGAAAGATAAATTTTCTAGAACAAATCTAGAACAAAAATAAGTTATTGAAGAAATACAAGATATACCTTTTTTAGAGTACTCAAATGTATTTGAATATTACATAAAAGATGAATATATTAATCTTAGTTGATTTTCAAAATTAAAAAAATCTCCAAAAATTTATTTTTAAATATATTTTTAGTTGTTATATAAAGTAATTTGACTATTGAAATAAAAATATTCAGAGAGAAGTAAAACCAATTCTAAATGATATGAGCTTTGCAAAAGTTCTAACTAAGAAAAATAAATTAGACAATGTAAACGATTTATGGTATTTTGTAAGAAATTCAAAAAATAGATGGGTTGCTGGTTCAGCCCATTAATTAGAGTTTAATCTTTATGGATAGGTTGCTGTCTGAAATAAGTAAATTGGAGTAGCTATGTTTATTAATAATTACACCTTAAAAATAGGAAATAGAATACTTTTAGAGAATACTAACTTAGACTTTGAAGAAGGGGAAATAAATCATCTTTTAGGTAGGAATGGATCAGGTAAATCTCAACTAGCTAAAGATTTTATCATAAATAGAGGGAATTATTTTTCAAATGATATTTATGAAGACACGCTGATTATTTCGAGTTATTCTAATCTTCCTAGTGATGTTACCATTAACGATTTAGAAAGGACAATTCCGTGGAAGCTTTCTAAAGAAATTTATCAGTTATTGAATATTAATCAAATAAGTAAAACGGTTAAGTTAAAGCAATTAAGTGATGGGCAGAAACAAAAGGTGAAATTATTAGTTTTGTTGTCTTTAGACAAGCATATTATTATACTTGATGAAATTACTAATGCTTTAGATAAAAAGTCTGTTGATGAGATAAACGTATTTTTGCAAAACTATATTCAGTATTATCCCGAAAAAATTATTATTAATATTTCACATGATATCAATAATATCAGGTCTTTAAAGGGAAACTATTTTCTAATTGATAATCAAAAAATTTGTAAAGTAGACACATTAGATGATGCTATTAGTTGGTATTTAGGAGAATAAAAAATGTTAGGATTGGAGTTTAGAAAGTCTATAAGAGGTAGAACATTATTTTATATTATATCTACTGTAGCTTTGACCTATGTATTAGGATATATTTTACCAGTAGGGATAGATAAAATAAGACATTTAACTTTGGGAGAATTTTACTTTAGTACCTACACAGTATTTACCCAATTTGGATTTTTAATATTCGGCTTTGTCATTGTATATTTCTTTAATAAAGATTACTCTGACAAATGTATTTTATATCACTATTTTTCAGGGTATCATCTAACTAAATACTTTTATACTAAACTGTTAGTATTATTTTCAGAATTTTTTATTGCTATAATAGTTTGCAATATATTAGCTTCATTGCTTTGGGGATATTCACTATTTTATTTTTTAACAACTACAATCTTATTTTCACTCGTTGTTCTACAGTATCTACTAGTCGTCTCAACTATTAGTATCCTGTTTTCTAATATGCTAGTTTCTATTGGAGTTACTATTTTTTATTGGATTACATCCATTATTTTAGTGGCAATTGGAGGAATTTTTAAAGTATCTGCTATTTTTGATGCTTCAAATTCTCTCTATAAAATAATAGGGAAACTTTTCTCACATCCGATGACTATTGATTTAACCGACTTTTTTATAATTGTTCCTTATATGATATGCCTTAGTGTAATTAGTTTTTTGATAGTGTGCTTATCAAATAGAAGATGGTTATTAAATGGAATGTAACCTCCTATGATAAGCTAGCCTTTATAAATAACTTTGCATTAAAAAGAGGAATTTGAGGTTATCAAAAATTTCATTTAAAATCGCAACGAATCCACTTCAAGGAACACTAAAAGCCCCATCCCTAGGGCTTTTTTTGTTGAGTTAGATGTCCCTATTAGTAATTAAAGTAATTTAAATTTAATTTCTAAATAAAAATATCTAGTAAAATCAAGGGATTTGTCATTTTGGGTTTTAAAAAAGATTAAAGTAATTTTTATATTCTAGAATAAAAATTTTTTAGTATAAGTTATCTAGAATATGGGAATATGTACATACATTTTTATCTCTAAGAATAAATTCTGAGTCCAGTTAGCACCAGCCACTAAGGCTGTATCTAATGATCTCTAAATATTTTAGGTTACAACAAGATTTTTTATACATATCAATAATATTATCAAAATAGATAGCAACTCCTTATGTTGAGTTCTTTTCAATGTTATAATTGACTTCTTAAAAAATAATATCAATAAAAGTAGTAGAATTATTCTACTACTTTTATCTTTACTTGAGGCTACCTAGTTTACTAAATTAAGTTGCACTTTGTTGCATCGTACTGTATTTTTTATTTCCTTTATACAATTCAACAATAGTCCATATTAAAGTTAGTATTACACTAATAATGATGATATGAGCTATTTGATGCGCAAGAATAATTTGTTGATGAGTTGGGTTATCTCCCCAAAAACCTTCAATTTGATTTGGCAATCCCTTCATATTGAGATAAATTAATCCTATAACTGAAAGCCAACCAAGAATCTTAATTATCCAAGTATTTTTAAAATCATCATCCATTTCAACTTTACTATTAGTAAATATTAGTAGAGGTAACATTGAGAATGGTAATGCAAATGCTAAGAAGACTTGAGAGTTATTCATTAAGTTATTAATAGCTATATGTTCTTCAACAGTACTTCTACCACTAGTTACTAAGACACAAATCATTACAGGAATAACAGAAATTAGGCGAGTAATGATACGACGGAACCAAATTGGAACTTTCATATGAATAAATCCTTCCATAATAATTTGACCTGTTAATGTTCCAGTAATAGTTGAATTCTGTCCAGATGCTAATAAAGCTATTGCAAATAAAAGTGATAAAATACCTGAACTTGCTATATGAGCTAAAATAGAATTACTCATAATAGTAGAATTAGATAGTGCTTTAAATAGACCAAAGAATGATGGATCAGTAACACTTCCTGTTTTGAAAACAGCAACGCCCATAATGAGTAATAGTGAATTAACAAAAAAGGCTACTGTTAATTGAATATTTGAATCAAAAGTTGAAAACCTAATTGCTCTAGCGATATCTTTTTTGTTATTATGATCTAGTTTTCGACTTTGAACAACTGAAGAATGTAGATAAAGATTATGTGGCATAACAGTTGCCCCAATAATGCCTAAGGCACCTGAAAGTGGTGTTTGTCCATTTACTGTATGAGAGGTTGAGAAAGCTTCAGATGTAGGTACTAAACCTTTAAAAATATCCGTCCATATAGGATGAGAAAGAGCCACTTGATATGCAAAAACTAAGAAAATAACCAATATTAAAGCAACTACTAGAGCTTCAATTTTTCGAAATCCTATTTTTGTCAACAATAATAAGAGTAATACATCAAATACTGTAATGAAAACAGCAATCGCAAGTGGAATATGAAACAGTAAATAAAGTGCAATAGCCCCACCAATAACTTCAGCAATATCTGTTGCCATTATAGCAAGCTCAGTGAGAATCCATAAGACAATTCCCAACTGTTTACTGGTCCTTGCTCGGATAGCTTGAGCAAGATCCATCTGAGTAACAATACCTAGCTTAGCTGACATGTATTGAAGTAGCATAGCAATTAAACTAGACATTAAGATAATTGAAATTAGTAAATATTGAAAATTTTGACCGCCAGTTATGGAAGTGGACCAATTTCCAGGATCCATATAACCAACAGCAACAAGTGCACCCGGTCCAGAATAAGCTAGTAAAGTTTTAAAAAAGCTCAAATCTTTAGGAACTTCAATTGTCCCATTTATTTCTTCTAGGGAAGGACCGTTTGCATAATGGATAAAACTATTTGTTTTATCATTTTTTTGTAGATTCATTGAACTATAAACCTTTCCATTGAAATAGTATGGTTAAATAATATATTAACCACACCTAATTTTAGTACAATGATAAAAATTTTTCAATGTTTAATTTTAAAAATAAAGAATTCTCTTATCAGGAATAAAAGTTTAAGGGAATCAGAATCTTACTCTTTTTTCAGATCGCTATAAAGTGTTTATGTTGATACCGAAATAAAATCTTATTTAAAAAGTTAATTTTATGGTGTGACTGAAACCGAACAAATTTAAATAGAATAGTAAAGGTATAATGAAATCAAAAGATAACAACTACTTATATTTTTAGAAGAATCGACATTTATACTGTTGGGCTTTTAACACTTTAAATATGGAAAATATAACATAGTCTGCTTTTTATATATTTTAATAAAATTTATTTTGTTGAGGTAAGATTAAATAAGAAACACGTATGAAATTTAATTGATTAGCATGAAAGTTCAGAAATATTTAGATTAACTTAAATTTAAAGGGTCTTCGGAATATATAGTGGAATTACTTTCTTAATAGTTTAAAAACAACTGGTGTTTAAATCGGATTTTCTGGTGGGATGTTAGGATAATCAATAGTATTATATAAAAGTATCAATCACATACGAGTGATACTTTGGGAAAAAAATAAAATAGTCCAATTTACTTGACCGTGTACTATGGTACATGGTTTATAATATTCAGGGGGTGAAATAAGATGATTTATCGCATTAGTGAGTTTGCAGATAAATGTGGAGTTAATAAAGAAACGATCAGATATTACGAGCGAAAAAATTTATTACAAGAACCTCACCGAACGGAAGCTGGTTATCGGATATATTCATATGATGACGTTAAGCGTGTTGGGTTTATTAAACGAATACAGGAACTTGGTTTCTCTTTAAGCGAGATTTATAAATTACTTGGTGTTGTAGATAAAGATGAAGTTCGTTGTCAAGATATGTTCGAATTTGTTTCTAAAAAACAAAAGGAAGTGCAAAAACAAATAGAGGATTTAAAACGAATTGAAACTATGTTAGACGACTTAAAACAACGATGTCCAGATGAAAAGAAATTACATTCGTGTCCAATAATAGAAACATTAACATGAGAGATTAATTAACGAAAGGAGCTTTTTTATGAATAAATTTAAGGTAAACATTTCAGGAATGACTTGTACGGGTTGTGAAAAACACGTAGAATCAGCACTTGAAAAGATAGGTGCTAAAAATATTGAGTCTAGTTATCGTCGTGGTGAAGCAGTATTTGAACTGCCCGATGATATTGAGGTTGAAAGTGCAATAAAGGCGATTGATGAAGCAAATTACCAAGCCGGAGAAATTGAAGAAGTATCATCACTAGAAAACGTGGCGTTAATTAATGAAGACAATTATGACCTTCTTATTATTGGTTCTGGTGCTGCTGCCTTTTCTTCGGCAATTAAAGCTATAGAATACGGTGCAAAAGTTGGAATGATTGAGCGTGGAACGGTTGGGGGAACCTGTGTGAATATTGGCTGTGTTCCGTCAAAAACTCTTCTTAGGGCAGGGGAAATCAATCATTTATCAAAAGACAATCCGTTTATAGGTTTACAAACATCCGCTGGAGAAGTGGATTTAGCTAGTTTAATCACGCAAAAGGATAAATTGGTGAGCGAACTTCGGAATCAAAAATATATGGATTTAATTGATGAATATAATTTTGATTTAATTAAAGGTGAAGCAAAATTCGTTGATGCTAGTACGGTTGAGGTCAATGGGACAAAGTTATCTGCAAAACGCTTTTTAATTGCAACAGGTGCATCGCCTTCGTTGCCCCAAATTTCAGGACTTGAAAAAATGGACTATTTAACTAGTACAACACTTCTTGAGTTAAAGAAAATACCAAAACGATTAACTGTAATTGGTTCAGGATACATTGGAATGGAGCTTGGACAACTATTTCATCATTTAGGTTCAGAAATAACGCTTATGCAAAGAAGTGAGCGACTTTTAAAGGAGTATGATCCTGAGATTTCAGAGTCAGTTGAAAAAGCGTTAATTGAACAGGGTATAAACCTTGTCAAAGGGGCAACTTTTGAGCGTGTTGAACAAAGTGGAGAGATAAAAAGGGTTTACGTAACAGTAAATGGCAGTAGAGAAGTCATTGAATCAGATCAGTTACTTGTTGCCACTGGAAGAAAACCAAATACGGATTCTTTAAATTTAAGTGCAGCAGGTGTTGAAACTGGAAAAAATAATGAAATCCTGATCAATGATTTTGGTCAAACAAGTAATGAAAAGATTTATGCAGCAGGAGATGTGACTTTAGGACCACAATTTGTATATGTAGCAGCCTATGAAGGTGGAATTATTACTGATAATGCTATTGGTGGATTAAACAAAAAAATAGATTTATCGGTAGTTCCTGCTGTTACGTTTACGAATCCGACGGTTGCAACGGTTGGTTTAACAGAAGAACAAGCAAAAGAGAAAGGGTATGATGTGAAGACATCTGTATTACCTTTAGGTGCTGTTCCAAGAGCAATTGTAAACCGTGAAACAACCGGTGTATTTAAACTAGTAGCAGATGCAGAAACACTAAAAGTATTAGGGGTTCATATTGTATCTGAAAATGCAGGAGATGTCATCTATGCAGCATCATTAGCTGTTAAATTTGGCTTAACGATAGAAGATTTAACAGAAACCCTAGCACCATATTTAACAATGGCTGAAGGGCTAAAATTAGTTGCACTTACGTTCGATAAAGATATTTCGAAATTATCTTGTTGTGCAGGCTAAGGGAACTTTTTTACAACTCCCTATTCAAGTGAACCAGCTAATGCTTTAAGGGATTTTCTAAGTGCATTTGTGGTCACAAAAATAATTTAACACTGATGATTTCGACATCAAATCTATAATTGATACCTTAACACCGCAGAGTAATAAAGGATGAATAATATGTCAGACTTATTATCCCTACCAGACATTAAAACAATAGAACCGCCACAAGAAAATGAAACCGATATGATGTTTAAAGTTGAAGCAGTCGGACCACCTGAACGTTGTCCTGAATGTGGTTTTGACAAGTTGTACAAACACAATTCAAGAAATCAACTAATTATGGATTTGCCCATTCGTTTAAAGCGAGTGGGCTTACATTTGAACCGTAGACGATACAAGTGTCGTGAATGCGGATCTACCATATCTGTAGATGAAAAGCGTAGTATGACCAAAAGGCTTTTAAAGTCCATTCAAGAGCAATCCATGTCTAAGACCTTTGTAGAAGTCGCAGAAAGCGTTGGTGTTGACGAGAAAACCATTAGGAACGTTTTTAAGGACTATGTGGCACTCAAAGAACGTGAATACCAGTTTGAAACTCCTAAGTGGCTTGGGATAGACGAGATACATATTATCCGTAGACCTCGGCTTGTATTGACTAATATTGAACGCAGGACTATTTATGACATCAAGCCTAACCGTAACAAGGAAACAGTCATCCAACGTCTTTCAGAAATCAGTGACAGGACTTACATTGAGTACGTCACAATGGATATGTGGAAGCCCTACAAAGACGCAGTGAACACTATCCTTCCACAAGCTAAAGTTGTCGTAGATAAGTTTCATGTAGTTAGAATGGCTAATCAAGCCTTAGATAACGTCAGAAAGTCTTTGAAAGCCCATATGAGCCAAAAAGAAAGACGTACCCTTATGCGTGAAAGGTTTATCCTTCTAAAGCGTAAACACGATCTAAATGAACGTGAATCATTCCTCTTAGATACTTGGTTAGGTAATCTTCCTGCTTTAAAAGAAGCCTATGAACTCAAAGAAGAGTTTTACTGGATATGGGATACTCCTGATCCAGATGAAGGTCATCTTCGTTATAGTCAATGGAGACACCGTTGTATGTCCAGCAACTCTAAAGACGCATATAAAGACCTCGTGAGAGCCGTAGACAACTGGCATGTTGAAATATTCAACTACTTTGATAAAAGGCTCACTAATGCTTATACGGAGTCAATTAACAGCATTATTAGGCAGGTAGAGCGAATGGGTAGAGGTTACTCGTTTGATGCCTTACGAGCCAAAATCCTTTTCAATGAGAAGCTCCATAAAAAGCGTAAGCCACGATTTAATTCAAGTGCTTTCAATAAAGCTATGTTATACGATACTTTCAATTGGTATGAAGTGAATGATCACGACATTACAGACAACTTAGGTGTCGATTTTTCCACACTTATTAAGAATTTGGAGAAGGGTGATTTATAAGCCCTTTTCCACCATAAAATCCGAATACCCAATTTAAAAAGATAATAGTTGCTTTTATAGTTATAGCTAATTCTAATATGTCTGAAAATTATATTTTATAGGATTTTATTATATTATATAAAAATAAAATATTTAATCTCATTAAAAAATAAGTGGAATTATATGATTTTCAATAGAATTATATTTTAAATTAGGTTTGACAGTATTTTTTTTAGACTGTATACTACTGGTGTAGGTACCTACAAGTTAAAAATACTGCAGTATATTAAGTTATTTTGATTTAGGAGGGAAAAACCATGGCAAAGAAACAAGTAGTCTATTTTTCCATAGCTATTTTGACAGGAGTTGCATTGTTTTCTCCAGCGATTTTGGAAGTTCATGCTGATCAAGCTACTAATCATGTCGTAGTTAGTCAAGTTAATAATCAACAACAAATAAAACAAAAACTTGATCAAGATAGTGTTCAATTGAATACTATTAAAAATCAAGTTCAAGGCACAGATTATGAAAAACCTGTAGATACTGCTATAAATGCTGTTGATAAGATGAAGTCTTCTTTAGGTGGTAATCCAGCGACAATCTACGATCTTGGTTCTATTGGTCCACGTATAGAAGCTATCACAGATGTTATTGAAGCAATTAATTTTTCAACACATAACTTGACTAACAAAGTTAGTCAAGCTAATGTTGACATGGGATTCGGAATAACTAAATTAGTTATTCGTATTGCTGATCCATTTGCATCTGTTGATTCTATAAAAGCACAAGTAGCAGAAGTGAAGCAATTAGAACAAAAAGTAATGACTTATCCAGATTTGAAGCCAACAGATAAAGCAACTATTTATACTAAGTCAAAACTGGACAAAGCAATTTGGGATATTCGTGTACAAAGAGACCAAAAAGTTTTAAACAAGAAAAGTTTTGATGTTTATAATGCTTTAAATAAAGCTATCACACATGCAGTAGGCGTCCAATTAAATCCTAATGTAACCGTTCAAGAAGTGGATCAAGAGATTGTGAACCTACAAATGGCACTTCAAACTGCTTTGAAATGAGTTGATACTAAACCAGAACGCGATTACTACTAATCTCCGGTCCGTTCCTATCAAATTAAATAATAAATATGGCCTATTTATTAAATAAAAAGAATGATAGTTTTATTGTTCTTTTGAAAGGCAACAGCGATATTCGTTGTTGCCTTTTTAGATATCTGATTATAAATAGACTAAAAATAAATTTCGATATATGTATTATACTGCTATATCCAAATTTATAAGATATAAAAGTAATAAACAGCTTAGGTTCAAAATAGTTTTTAGTGTAAGTCATTTATAATATTTTTATAGAGTAAAACGTATGTATATTTTTATAAATTAGGTTTATACAAAGGAAAATATAGAAATTAACGTTTATAGCATCACAAAAGTATTAATAAAGTATATGAGAAGTGACATTATGTCTAATGTTGTTGTGAGGGTTGATGACAAGTAAAAAAAGAACTGTTGGAGATATGCTTTGTAGTTTACTATTTGTTGTGTATGAATAATAGTGATACAATAGTGATACAAATATAAGTTGAGGTGATATTATGTCAACAGTAGCAGTAAGAGTTGATGCTCAGTTAAAAGATGAAGCAACAAAGCTTTTTCAATCTTTAGGTTTAGATATGAGTACAGCTGTAAAAATGTTTTTAATTCAATCGGTTAAAACTCAAAGTATTCCATTTGAGATAAAAAATAAGTCATTTATTTCTGATGAGGAATTTCAAAAATTAGTAGAATTAAACTCTAAAGGAATTAGAGTTAGAGCTGATGATCCGGAAAGTGTAAAAGAATTTTTTGGTGATGAGGATTTTTCAGAATATGAGGAATATTTTAAATGAACAATATTGAGGTATATTCTGTTTTAGTTTCATGTATTGATTATGCAGATGGTACTGGTTCAAAAATAAGACCTGCAGTAGTAGTGAAATTTAATAATGAGGTTATTAGGACTTATAGACTAACTACAAAATATGAGAATAAGTCTGATTATATAAAAAGTCAGTATCTAGAAGTTATTGATTGGGCAAAAGCAAATTTAAAAAGACGTTCTTGGATTGATACAATTCAGTATTATGATTTAGAGAATAAGGGATTCAATATTAAAATTATTGGTAAGTTAAGTGATAGAGATATTGAAAGATTAAAAGATTTTCTTAAGGGTAGAGGTTTATAAAATATGAAAAAGAAATTAGTTGGCTTTATTGTTCTAGCTTTATCTACACTAATTTTAGTGGCATGTTCTAATGATTCACTTGAAGGTGAATATTATTGGATTAATAAATATAGAAATGATTTGGAGATGACAATCACTAGTAATGCTGGTAGTGTGGATGTTGATGGGAAAGACTATGCTATTGTTAAAGTTGATAATGAAAACAAGCAAATTACAGTTTCGACTGATTATGGAAATAGGACATTTAATATGAAACTTACTAAGGAAGGTAAGGCTGTAAGTCCTAGTGATCACATTGTTTATAAAAAGGGATCAAAAGCATGTGAGGAAGCATTGAAAAAATATGGTTATAAAGAAGTAGGAAAAGAATAGTATTTTATTATATTATATTATATTCTGTTCCATGAAAATTATTTTTCAGAATAAAAAGGAGAGCTAACTAACTACTAGCTCTCTTTTCTGTGATTTCTTAGATAGAATTCTTTAGCAAGATTTTTGATATAAGTTTCATACTTTTCAGGTACACAAGCATTTTTCATATAGTTGATATAGTTAAAAGATTCATCAATCGGATATTCTTCGTTAATTAGATTCATAAAATCTAATATGCGGTCTTTTTCAGCTTGATTTTCGATATGATGTGAATATGAAGAAATATAAGATAAGCAGTTACTCTGATCATTTTTTGTAAAGTGCATTTTTTCATGAAGAATGATGTTAATTTTTTCTATATCTGAAAGACTTTTGTCGACATAAATACAAGGCTTTTCAAGTGTGTTATCATATCTTCCTTTGGTTTTTGGCATATTACAAAATAAGATAGTAATTCCTAAATCTTCCGTTTTTTTAATTACAGTTGATAAATCCATTATTAATTATTGATTTTTAAAGTGTTCAATAAAAGCTTGTGCCATACTTTCTAGCTCATCTTCAGGAATATCAGAAGTTCCATTGTAACCAAGAGATTTTTTTAGGCTCTCTTTTACTTTTTCAATGTCTAAATCGTTGGCATTTTTTTTATTTGTATTTCCTAATAAATAATCGGTAGAGACATTAAAGAAGGAAGCGAATTTTTCAAGCGTTTCTGCACTTGGTTTTTTTTTCCCACTTTCCCATTGTTGGTAAGCAGGTTGAGAAAATCCAAATTGAGAAGCTATATCTTTTTGAGTTAATTTAGCTTCTTTCCGAAGAGATTTTAAGCGTTCTGAGAACATATATTTATACCTTTTGAATTTTTAATATTTTTTAGTGAAAAAACAGTTGACAATAAAAGCTAAAGGTTATATAATTAAAATACAAGCGATAGCTTATCAAAAACTCTTGCAAAAAAGTGTTAAAGTATTTATCAATAATCCTAAAAAGCACTTATTTGAGTACAGAGTTAAAAATTTAGATCATTGATAATTCAATAGATTATTTGATTGTACTAATGACAATGTTCAAAACTTCTTTTACTTTAAAGGCATCTTCTTCTGATAGTGTTTTTCCTTGATAAGTAATAGTTTCAGCTTTTAATAAGTTGTCAAGACTAACAGTACCATCAGATAGTAATTCTTCAATAGATAAATTGAAGAAATTTGCAACTTTCTCAAGTGTTGCGAGAGATGGAGAATTTTTTCCACTTTCCCATTTTGCATAAGCTTGTTGAGAAATATTCATTTGTTCAGCTATTTGTTTTTGAGAAAGCTTGTTGTTAATTCTTAATTCTTTTAGTTTTTTGGAAAACATAAAATTTCTTGAATTTACCTATTGACAAAACAACTATAAGGTTGTAAAATGATTATAACAACGATATGGTTGTTAGTCAATTCTTTCTATTTGATGTTGAGCAATTAATAATTAGCAAAAGACAACATCGTATAGAAATTAAGAGTGACTAAATAGGTTGCCCATTGATAATTAAATAAAAAGTGCGTCAGACAACACAGCTAAGCTAAGTTGAATAACACACGTAATAAATTCTAGCAAGTTTATTATAACGTGAAATTCTTCAAAAGTAAAGCAGGTGTAGTATACTACACAAGTTGTCTGGCTTGCTTTTGAGGTCTGAACTTTGCTTGTTTAAGCAAAAAAAGCTAGATAGAAGACTATCTAGCAAATGGTTACTATAAAAATTGATGCAAAACAATTGCAGTTATGATTATAGTAATTACTGTGTGTTCAACTAAGCAATGAAAGTATAATCCAAGTAATTGGAAGAATCCTTTCATGATAGCAAACATCACTTCGGTGATAATTTCTATCATACCCTACCTCCTTATTAGACTAACTCTGGAGAGTCAATTCTGTTCAAAGTTTGCTTTCAGGTAGATCTAAAAGGAGTTGGGCATGATGTAGAATCACCAAATATATTTTATCATTCTAGTGATGACTAAACAAGTAAAGTTCAGACCTCAAAAGCACACTAAGGTTTATGTTAGTTAGCCTGTGTTGAGCAAAAAACTAAAACTGCTACCTCGCAAGGGGTGTTGACAATGATTACTAAAAACGTAGAGAGGCGGATAAGGTATGGTATTGTGGGCGGTGTGTTAGATACTATCTAGCTAATGAATAAGGTGGACTTATTCGAACGAGTACCTATGTGTGAAACATTGAGAAAGTAGTATGCGAAGATAAGAGCATATTTTTTAAATTTTTATAAGGTAAGTTATTATTTACCTTTCGTGTTGTAATTTATTTAGAAATTTTTTTCTATGTCGACTTCTTTCACAAGTCGGCTTTTTTGTTTGCAAAAAGAAATAAAAAATATAGTTTAGAATGCGAGGTTTCGTCCTTTACTAAACTATATTTTATTTTTGAAAAGGGTGTTAGATGATAATACCTTTTTTAAAGGTAAATATTAGAAAGGAATTTGAATAATGATTGAACTATCAAAAAGATTAAAACAATTAAGAATAGATAGAGGGATTGATAAGTCACAGTTGATTACCTATTTAGCTATCACTTCAAGAACTTATGATAGATATGAAGATGGTTCACGTAAGCCAGATATTGAAACATTAGTAAAGATAGCTGATTATTATTGTTGTTCGCTTGATGTTTTAGTAAGTAGAAATTATACTGAGGATTTTGTTGATAGGTCGCTAGTTGTTTCTTATCGTGATTTAAAGGAGTTGGGTTTAAATGATAAAATTGCGCATGGTTTAATAAAACAAGTCTATGATGGTTATTCAGCAGAGAAAATTCCTTTGGTCGATTCTATTAAAAAACTTAAATTTATTTATAAAAAAGATTTGGTTAGTTGTTTAAACGATATTATGAAAAATTTGGAGGAAAAAAAGTATGTTTGATTTGTTAAAAAAACAATTTAATTCTTTCAGGTTAAAAAAAGTTTTGATGGATAAGGGAATTAAAAATTATGTTGTATTGTACTTTAAAGATAATGAAAAAGCGTTATGTATTGTAAGAAATGGGAAAAAATATAATCGTTGCTATTTATTAAAATTATCTTTTTACGATTATTCTATTGTTAAATCGTATGTGGCTGACGGTGATTTTTTAATTTATAAGGGTATTTGTAAAACAGGTATGGTTGCTTACCTTTTAGATAATAGAAAAAAATGGAAGTCGGTTGAAGTATGGGATATAGATTGAATAGGTATGTTTGTGTTAGGAAGGATGTCTTTTTAGCTTTAGTGATGCTACTAGTGACGTTAATTGTATCACTTGTTTTTTTATTAAAGAGTGATGGCATCTCATTTTTTAGTGATCAGTACTATAGGTCTCAATTGACTGCTAAAGAAGCTAAAAATGTGATTAATAAAAACTATAATATTGTTTTTTATAAAAAGAGTTGCCCTTACTGCAAAATAGCGAAAAAAGAAATTTTAGAGAAAAGTAAAGGTAGTGATATAACTACTTTTTTTGCTGACGTGGAGACTGTTAGTGGCAAGGAGCTAGTACGTAAATATAGAATATCCAAAGCGCCAAGCATAGTTGCTGTAAGAGGAGACAACTTGAAAGTTAATTTGTATGCAAAAGATGATGAGGATGGTCGTATGATTGTAGAAAAGAAAGTAATAAAAGATAGTTTTAGATAGTTATAGAAAGGTATTTATCATGGGGGTAAAAAGTAATGAGGAATTGAAAAGAGAGCAGTATTTAGCAGAGTTTAGTAGGGTGGTTACTAATTTTAAGTGGAATGCTAGTAGAATATATTTCGGAGATATAATTGCAATAAAACTTTGTTTTAAAGAAGCTTTAAAACAAATAGATATATTACATGAAAGAGCTATTTTACGTAGAGATGAAGTTAGTACATTTTACTACTGGGCTAAAAGAAATATAAATAATGTTTATCAAGAATTGATTGAAAAGAAGTAAATTGAGGAGATTTTTATGAAACAAACTAAAGTTTTATCAGGTATTGCAATTGCAACATTAAGTACAGTAAGCGTAGCAGTAAATGCTGACGAAGTTAAATCATTATCGTTAGAAACAACTGCGAATCAAACTAATCACATTACAGAAGTAACACAAGAACAAGTTGACAGTGCAAAAGCAAAGTCTGATAGAGCAACGAGTGATGTTGAAACACAACAAAATGTAGTTAATACTGCACAAAATCAACAAAATCAAGCTCAACAAACTCTAGTCAATGCAACTAAAAAGTTGAATGCAACACAAAAACTAGCTCAAGAGTCAACTCAAGAAAATAAAGTTAAAGCACAACAAACAATTGATATAGCTAAACAAATGTTGTCACAGATTGGAGCTAAACAAAAAACTGCTGAAACTGAACAAGTCAAAGCGCAAGAAGCTGTTAAAGCACAACAAATAGTTGTTGCACACGATAAGCAAGACGTTGCAACTAAGACAACTGATGTTAAACAAGCTCAATCATCAGTGGATAGAGCTAAAGATGCTCTGACTAATACTACAGTTAATAGTGATTTAAATAAAGCACAGTCAAACATCACAACTAAGACAGCTGATGTTAAAACTGCGACAGATGCACTTACAAAAGCACAAGCGACTGATAAAACACTTACTAATCAAAAAGCAAAAGCACAACAAAATCTTGATAACGCAAAACAAAATTTATCTGTTAAAGATGCACAGTTAGCACAAGCTAATGCTACTGTTAACCAGAATAAGTTTAAAACTGCTCTAGGGCAAAGTCATTATTACAATCAACGTGACGGCGCATGGGCTAGCGTATATGGAGGGCATACTTTTGCTTCAACTGGATGTGTACCTTCGGCTTTAGCGATGGTTTATTCTGATTTATCACGCAAGACAGTTACACCAAAGGAAGTTGCGGATTATCTTTTTAACCAAACAAATGAATTTAATAAGAATTTTGGTGGAACAAGTGGAAGAGGTATTGTTGAAGCTACTAAAGCGTTTGGCTATGTTGTGACTCATTTAGCAAGTCAAAATGCTATAAAAGAAGCTTTGAAAGCAGGTCATCATGTTGTTGCTGCTGTACAAAATAATAAATTCAGTCCTTGGGGACCTCAATACAGTCACGAAATTGTATTGAGAGGTAGTTCAAATGGCAATACGTATGTTTATGATCCGTATAACCGTGATAACAATGGTTTTTACAGTGTTGACCGCATTTGGAATGAACAGTCACGAGATAGTATTGATACTGCTGGTGTAGGTGTACCGTTTTTCTCAATTATGACTAAAGATATGGCTAATGCCTTAACTAAGCAGTCACAAGCTTTAGCAAGTCAACAAGTTGCTCAAAGACAATTAAATGATGCACAAGCTAAAGCAATAGGTCTTAATGCAGTAACTATGCAGACACCGATTGCACAAGCTAATTTGATTAAAGCATAGTCTAATTTAAAAGATGCTCAAGATGCACTCACTAAAGCACAAGAAGCAGTTAAATTAGCTAATCAAGATAATGTTAAAAAACAAGCTGACTTAATAAAAGCAGAGTCTAAATTAACAGATGCTCAAAAGCAATTAGCAGATGCACAGGTTAAATTGACAACAAATACAACTAAACTTAATCAATTAAAACAAGTGTTAGCAGAAGCAAGTCAACAAGTAGCACAAGCAAATCAAGATTACAAGCAAGCTAAAGATAATCTAACACAAAAAACTGCTTATCTTACAAATCTACGCAATGCACAAGCTAATTTGCTTAAAGTACAGTCTGATGTAGCACAAGCTAAAGATAACTTAGCAAATAAGATTGCTAAGTTACAAAGAGAAGTAGCTTATTTACAAGAGTTAAAAACTAAAGCAGTAGATGCGCAATCACAATATCAAAAAGTTTTATCAGCTTATAAGTCAGTTTTAGAAGCTAAAGAAAAACTGAAATTAGCAGAAGAAAAAGCTCAAATTGAGAAAGTAAGACAAGAAGCAGTAGCAGTAGTTGATGAAACAGGTAAAATTACTAGTTATATTACTTCTAAACCAAAACTGCAAGAAGCTGTTAAAGCACAACAAATAGTTGTTGCT
Organism: Streptococcus sp. HMSC076H09; assembly: GCF_001811765.1. Taxonomy (NCBI): domain Bacteria; kingdom Bacillati; phylum Bacillota; class Bacilli; order Lactobacillales; family Streptococcaceae; genus Streptococcus; species Streptococcus sp. HMSC076H09. The sequence goes on from NZ_KV806601.1 coordinate 62,112, forward strand.
AACGATAAGAAAGACGTTGTAACTAAGACAGTTGATGTTGAACAAGTATCAGTTGTAAAATCTAGTGTCTTGCCATCAACTGGTGATGCTAAGACAGGTTTAATTGCAGTTTTAGGTATGCTGTTATCTTTAAGTGGGTTTTTAGGTGTACGTAAAAATAATAAGAATAATATTTAATAATAAGGAGGATGATTTATGTGTGATATTTTGAGGGCAAGATCGCCTTCTTTTTTTTATATAAAAAATTAAAATCAAAGGAGAAAATATGTATAAAAATCAAAACACAAAAGGTCACGGATTTTTTAGAAAATCAAAAGCATATGGTTTAGTATGTGGGATTGCACTTGCAGGTGCATTTACATTAGCTACTAGTCAAGTGTCTGCTGATCAAGTTACAACTCAAGCAACAACTCAAACAGTAACGCAAAATCAAGCAGAAACAGTAACATCAACTCAACTTGATAAAGCAGTAGCTACAGCTAAAAAAGCAGCTGTAGCTGTTACAACCACAGCTGCAGTTAATCATGCGACAACTACTGATGCACAAGCTGATTTAGCTAATCAAACACAAACAGTTAAAGATGTTACTGCAAAAGCACAAGCTAATACACAAGCTATTAAAGATGCTACTGCTGAAAATGCAAAAATTGACGCAGAAAACAAAGCAGAGTCTCAACGTGTAAGTCAGTTAAATGCACAAACTAAAGCAAAAATTGATGCTGAAAACAAAGATGCACAAGCTAAAGCAGATGCGACTAATGCACAATTACAAAAAGATTATCAAGCTAAATTAGCGAAAATCAAATCAGTTGAAGCTTATAATGCAGGTGTACGTCAACGTAATAAAGATGCACAAGCTAAAGCAGATGCGACTAACGCACAGTTACAAAAAGACTATCAAGCTAAATTAGCACTTTATAATCAAGCTCTAAAAGCTAAAGCAGAAGCAGATAAACAGTCTATTAATAATGTTGCTTTTGATATCAAAGCTCAAGCTAAAGGTGTTGATAACGCTGAATATGGAAACTCAATCATGACTGCAAAAACTAAACCTGACGGAAGTTTCGAGTTTAACCATGATATGATCGATGGTGTGAAGACAATCGGCTATGGGAAATTGACAGGTAAAGTTAATCATCATTATGTTGCTAACAAAGATGGCTCTGTGACAGCATTTGTTGACTCTATCACTCTTTACAAGTACGAGTATCGTAATGTTGCTCAAAATGCTGCTGTTAATCAAAATATTGCTTTCAGAGTCTTAACTAAAGACGGACAAATCATTTTTGAGAAGAAACATAATGGTAACAAAACTTTTGCAGAAACTTTAAACAAAACTTTACAACTCAATCTTAAATATGAGCTTAAACCACATGGTTCTAGTGGAAGCGTTGAAGTCTTTAAGATTCATGATGACTGGGTACATGACACACATGGGTCTGCTTTAGTGTCTTATGTTAATAATAATGATGTTGTTCCTAACGTTGTTATACCAAAACAGCCAACACCACCGTCAACAGAAAAAGTGACTCCTGAAGCAGAAAAACCAGTACCTGAAAAACCAGTTGAGCCTAAATTTGTAACACCTACATTAAAAACTTACACTCCAGCTCAACCAAAAGTGAAACCACATGTGTCTATTCCTGAAAAGATTAACTACTCAGTTAGTGTTCATCCTGTTTTAGTTCCAGCTGCTAATCCTTCAAAAGCTGTCATTGATGAAGCAGGTCAATCTGTTAATGGTAAAACCGTATTACCAAATGCTGAATTAAATTACGTTGCTAAACAAGACTTTAGCCAATATAAAGGAATGACTGCATCACAAGGTAAAATAGCTAAAAACTTTGTCTTTATTGATGATTATAAAGATGACGCACTAGATGGTAAGTCTATGAAAGTGAACTCAATCAAAGCATCTGATGGCACAGATGTGTCACAACTCTTAGAAATGCGACATGTGCTTTCTACGGATACTTTAGATGAGAAACTTCAAACGCTTATTAAAGAAGCAGGAATCAGTCCTGTTGGTGAGTTTTACATGTGGACTGCAAAAGATCCACAAGCTTTTTATAAAGCTTATGTTCAAAAAGGTCTAGATGTTACTTATAACTTATCATTTAAAGTTAAAAAAGAGTTTACTAAAGGTCAAATTCAAAATGGTGTTGCACAAATCGACTTTGGCAATGGATATACAGGTAATATTGTAGTCAATGATTTGACAACTCCAGAAATACATAAAGATGTGTTAGACAAAGAAGATGGCAAGTCTATCAACAATGGTACTGTCAAATTAGGTGATGAAGTTACTTACAAATTAGAGGGTTGGGTAGTTCCAACAGGTCGTTCTTATGATCTATTTGAATACAAATTTGTGGATCAATTACAACGCACACATGATCTTTACTTACGTGATAAAGTGGTCGCTAAAGTTGATGTGACATTAAAAGATGGTACAGTCATTAAAAAAGGGACTAATTTAGGAGAGTACACAGAAACAGTTTACAACAAAAAGACAGGTCTCTATGAATTAGTCTTCAAGAAAGACTTCCTTGAAAAAGTTGCACGTTCTAGTGAATTTGGGGCAGATGATTTTGTGGTGGTTAAACGTATCAAAGCAGGTGATGTTTACAATACCGCAGACTTTTTTATCAATGGGAATAAGGTTAAAACTGAAACTGTGGTAACACATACTCCTGAGAAACCAAAACCAGTTGAACCACAAAAAGCAACTCCAAAAGCTCCTGCTAAAGGATTACCTCAAACTGGTGAAGCAAGCGTTGCCCCTCTTACAGCACTTGGAGCAATCATCTTGTCAGCTATCGGTTTAGCAGGATTTAAAAAACGCAAAGAAAATTAAAAAGTCAATATTCAGAAGCACTTGAAAAAGTGCTTCTTATTTTTAGAAAAGAGGAAATTATGAAACAAGAAACATTAGTGTTACTTCCAAATTTTATTGGAGATGCAATTTATGAAGGATTTGAAGCTGGACCTGCTCAATTAAATGGTAAAAAAGGGTCTTATACAAGACACATTTTGTTTAATGAAAAACATGGTAAGTTTTATGTTTATACACCAGCATCTTCACGTGTGATTGGAAATGGAAAAATGGTAACTGTTGAAAAACCGTTATTGTTTATTGACAATACAATTAATGGTAGAAATATTGAACCTGCAAAAAATGTATGGGCTGAAAAGCTTATTGAAGTGAAATAAGGAAAGTAGAGGATTAGAAATATGGCAAAAATTGGTTTAAACTTTGGAGAAAAATTACAAATTGCAGATAAGGAATATCGTACCTTTAATGATGGATTGGATGTAAATGTTTTGTTAGGAGATTTAACTTGGAGACGATATGAAGAACCAGTTCAATTTACGGAAGATGATACGACACAACCACCAGATCGATTTGGTCGTTATCCACAAAAACCAACAGGTGAAGTGAAGTGGAATGATATTGCAGTATTTAGTACTGCTCAAAATGAAACAATTTTTGTTTCAATTACTGATATGCCTTCTTATGCAATCGAGGATTTAGGTCTTAAATTGGGTGACCCTATTGAATTAAGTGATGTTGTTGTGACATGGTCTAACGTTTCAGGTGGTATGTTTAAAATTTTTGCATCATCACTTAAGAAAAAGGATGTTGCAAATAATGGAAACGCATCAAAAAATGAAGCATCTAAAGTTAATAAATAAACGGTAAAGGAGGGGTAATTTGGCTCGTTTAATACCACAATATAGAGGGATTAAGGTAAAACCATATATGAGGTATATGAGTTATTACCTTTTTTCTTTTCTATTTATTTTGTTTTTGACACCTGTAGGCGTGTATAGTTATTACTATTTAGATTTGTTAAAAATGATGGATAAAATGTCTATGATCAGTGTAGGTACAGGTTTGTTTTTAGCATTTTTTGTTTCTTGGTATTTGACTTGGTTTTTGCAAGAAGCTAATCCATTATTTAATAAACTAGATCGATTAAAAAGAATGTCTAAGTTTTTATATGAGAATGGCTATGTTTATGAAAAACGTAAAAAATCAAATAAGAAAACGAAGACAAAATATCGTTTTCCAAAAGTTTATGTGAAACAAGGTAAGTATGATTTAAGTGTTTCATTTGAAATGGCTGGAGGAAAATTTCAAAAGAAATTTAAGGATATTGGTGGAGAATTAGAAGATACTTTTTTCATGGATTTTATGGAAAAAACTGATGATCCACGCTTTAAAATTTACAAATTAGCTTATTCGGCTTTCTTATCACGTATTACGGTTAAAGATGTGATATGGGATAAAGATAAGGGAATTAAGTTAATGGATGGCTATTATTGGGATTTCATCAATGATCCTCATTTATTAGTTGCTGGTGGTACTGGTGGAGGTAAAACAGTATTACTAAGGTCAATCCTTCGTTGTCTTGCGGAAATTGGAGTTTGTGATATATGTGACCCTAAAAGAGCCGATTTTGTTACTATGTCAGATTTATCAGCTTTTGAAGGTAGAATTGCCTTTGAAAAGGCTGATATTATTGAGAAGTTTGAAAATGCTGTTACGATAATGTTTGCACGTTATGATTTTGTTCGAAATGAAATGAAGCGTTTAGGTCATAAAGACATGAAAAAGTTTTATGATTATGGATTGGAACCTTATTTTTTTGTATGTGATGAATATAATGCTTTAATGAGTTCTTTGTCTTATCAGGAACGTGAGATTGTAGATAATGCATTTACTCAATATATATTGTTAGGACGTCAGGTTGGATGTAATGCGATTATAGCAATGCAAAAGCCGTCTGCAGATGATCTTCCCACTAAAATTAGATCTAATATGATGCACCATATCTCGGTTGGTCGTCTCGATGATGGTGGTTATGTGATGATGTTTGGTGATGAAAATAGAAATAAGGAATTTAGGTTTATTAAATATCTTGCAGGTCGTCGTGTTTATGGTCGAGGTTATTCAGCTGTTTTTGGTGAAGTAGCAAGAGAATTTTATTCTCCTTTATTACCTAAAAATTTCTCTTTTTATGATGCTTTTGAAAAAATAAATAGGCATGAGAATCCTTTTGATCCTACAGAAAATCAGGAAGTTTCTAAGGCGATTCTTAAAGACGAATCTTTGAGAGAGTTTGTGGAAAAAACGTCTGAAAATGAGTTACTTAAGGGTTCAGTAGGGTTTGATTTTGATGATGAAATGGAGGAAATGGAAAATATGAGTATTGGTGATTTAGCTAAGAAAACAGGTTTTTCATTTGGTAAGATTAAGAATTTAATAGATATGATTGAAAAAGATAATTATATGACTTTTAGTCGTGAAGATGAAAAGGTTGTATTAAATGATTCTGATGCAGTCGTCTTAGAAAGTTTACTGACACAAAAAGATGAATTTGAGGGTAGCTGGAAAGAGTTACTATTGAATTATTTTAAGGGTGAATAGTAGATGAAGGGTATTTTTTAAATATCCTTCTGTAAAGCCCTAGTGTAGCTGTAGGCGTAGTGTAGCGTAGCGAAAACGGACACGCCGGACACAGCGCACACACTAGGGCTTTACAGAGGGATTTATCAATTTTAAAACCCCCGTTTTCTAATAGGGGGGTAAGAAATGAAAAATTTCGAATTTTAACCCCCAAAAACCTATATGTATCAAGGGTTTTCAGATTTTTAAAGGTGGGTCATTTTAGTGAAAAAAGTGGGTCACTAATCCTAAGAAGGAGTTTGTTTATTGTGGATGCTATCTATTTAAAAAAATTTCGAAAGAAAACAGGTCTAAAACAAAAGGAATTTGCTTTAAGTTCTGGTTTGACATTGAAATCACTTAGAAACTATGAGCAAGGAAAGCGGAAGTTGACACTTGAAAAGTATCAAGAGATAAAATCACATTTTGGATATCTAGTAGAAAATGATAGTTCACGATTACAAGTGATGATTGACTATGTCAGAATTACGTTAAAGGATGTTAGGGATCTTGAATTTTTCTGTCGTAACTTTTTGCACTGTGCATTTAAAGAATTTCAGCCTTTTGAATCGAAGTTGATGAATTACAATCATCTTTGGAAACGTGGAGATATTTGGATATTTGATTTTGCGGATAAACATGAGACAGGTAATTTTCAAATAACTGTTCAATTGTCTGGTCGTGGATGCCGACAATTGGAATTGTTGATGGAAACTGAAAAATTTACATGGCATGATTGGTTAAGTTATCTAAGAAATTCATATCGTGATGATATGAATGTGACACGTTTTGATATTGCTATTGATGAATTGTATCTGGGTAAGGATAGAGAAAATGAACAGTTTCATTTGTCAGATATGATTTCAAAATATTATCGTCATGAGTTAGATTTTGAAAGTTTGAGAACTTGGAATTATATAGGTGGCGGTTCTTTAAATTTTTCGGATATGGAAGAGATTGAGCAGAATAGACAAGGAATATCGCTTTATTTTGGTAGTCGTCAATCAGAAATGTATTTTAACTTTTATGAAAAACGTTATGAAATTGCAAAGCAGGAAGGAATTACTGTTGAAGAAGCTTTAGAAATTTTTGAATTGTGGAATCGTTATGAGATACGGTTATCTCAAAGTAAAGCTAATGCGGCAGTTGATGAATTTATTTCTGGAGTGCCGATTGGTGAAATATCCAGAGGGTTAATTGTTAGTAAGATTGACGTGTATGATGGGAAAAATGAATATGGGTCGTTTCAAGCAGATAGAAAGTGGCAATTAATGTTTGGAGGTGTTGAGCCTTTAAAATTTGTTACAAAGCCAGAGGCTTATAGTATTGAACGAACCTTACGTTGGTTAAGTGATTCTGTTTCTCCGTCTTTAGCTATGATAAGAGAGTATGACATGATTGTGGATGGTGACTATTTACAAACCATTCTTAATTCTGGGGAAGTCAATGAACGTGGGGAGAAGATACTTGACAGTATCAAAGCTAGCTTAGGTATTTTGTAGGAGGTAAGTTTTGTTTTGTATAGTAACCGAGAATTTGCTTATTTTGTTAATAGACGAAATAATTTAGATAAAATGATTGATTTACTAGTTTTTATGATTCCTGATCGTGAGTTTTATTATCCTGAGATTCAAACAGGTGAGCTTAGAGATTATCAGATAGACATTTATGATTTGATTAAGATTGGTTATGTTGGTGTTTATGAAATTCAAAAAGACTACGAAGATAAGTTAAGGGAACTTGCTGATTTTAAACGGAAACTTTTAAAGTTTGGGTTACTCATGCAACCACTAGATAGGCAAAAAGAAATTGTTATGAATTTAGCTAGTCAGTATCGTTTACATAAAAGATTATTAAAGCTAAGAGAAAATTTTAGAGGTGATGAACGTGACTGACTTCAAATCTAATTTTATATTTCCAAAGAGACTTAAAAGTTTAAGGCAAGAAAGTGGATTAAAACAGCAAGAGATAGCTCCACTACTAGGGATAAAACAAAATACTTATAGTGATTGGGAAACAGGGAAAAGTGAACCGAATTTAGAAAATGTCGTCAAGCTAGCAAAATTATTTAAAACAACTACAGATTTTTTATTGGGGGTAACAGATGATTGAAAATTTTGCACTTAATTTAATTCGTTTACGCAAACAAAAAGGTCTATCTCAAAAAGAACTTGCCAAAAAAATAGGAATGTTACCGCAAACCATTTCAAATATTGAAAATCAAAAAGGCTATCCTACATTTTCAAACTTGGATAAAATTGCTCGATATTTCAATGTCTCGGCAACGGAACTTTTTGGAACACCACAACAAATTGAATTAGAAAGAGTAATGTTTCAAACTGATGAATATAGCCGTAAAGCAGAAAAGATTTTGTCTGCTGTTTCGGTTTTTGAAAATTTTGTAAAGAAATATGATTATCAAAAGATTATAGAATTTGGTTTGAGTTTAAAAGAATAAAAAATACAAAAGTAAGTAGGCTACCCCTACTCTTTTTATTTTGGGAGGAAATTATGTTTATTAGAAGTCCAACTAAAGTTAGAAACAATTTGTAAATTATTAATATTCAATAGAAAAAGAGGAAAAGAAAAATGTCAAATACACGTTCAGAAGCAGATAAAAAGTTGTTAGTGGTTACTCAGGAGCTTTCAGAGCTGTTGGTCAGCCATCAGTATGAACAGTCATGGGAAAAAGCTGGAGAGTTAAATAGCTTACTTAAAAAGCGTGAAGAATTGACTTTACCAGGTTATATGGTCGACATGATTCAACAACATTTGAAATCATACTACTACCAAAATAATATGATTAATAAGGCTCATAAGTCTATGTCAGCGATTGGTCATAAACTACAAGAATTTCATTAAGGGTGAGAGCAAGTCAATGGCTTGCTCCTTTTTTAATTAAGGAGTGTCAAAAATGGATGTTAGTGCAATTGTTAGAGATATAAAAACTGGTAGAGCTACGTTAGTTTGTTTTCCTGTGGAAATGAGTGAGCTTAAGTTAGCTTTGGGGCTTCGTGAAGAAGATGATTTAGAGTATATTATTGCAGATTCGGATTGTCAGTTACTAAAAGAACATGATTCTATTGAGATGATTAATCAATTTGTTGAACTGGTAGAGAATGTTGATAGTGAACTTGTTAAAGCAGTGCATCAGGTAATAGGTTATACTGCCTCAGACTTTGTGGATTATGATTTTAATTTTGGTGATTGTTGTTTACTGTCTGATGTCACAACTAGACGAGAACTAGGTGAATATTATTTCGATGAATTAGGCGTACAAGGAGTTGGTAAAGAGGCTCTGGAGATGTATTTTGATCATGAAGCTTATGGTCGAGATATTGACTTAGAAAGCCAAGGTGGTTTTTCAGACTACGGATATGTCGAAATATCAGGGTAAGTAGATAATGATTGCAATTATAAGGACTCGTGAAAAAGGTAGAAGTCAATTTTTATGTGAGTTAGACATCATGCAGTTTACGGAAAATCAAGTAAGAAACCGTATGATAGAAAAAGGCATTAAGGATGATGCCTTTTTTATTTGTGGTTTTTCTGATTGGAATGTTGATAGGATTATGTCACTTACAGAAGTCTATCTTTTAAAAAGATGTATTGAAGGACTTTATGATGGTGATGACTATATTGTTCAATATCTTTTGAAAAAAGGTTTATCAGTTCATTCAATAGTGACAAAATATTATATATTTTTGTCAAATAATGAAAATAAAGTAATGAAATATATCTTAAGGAAAGTTGAATTTGATTCTTTAATTGATTTTTGGCAACGGTCAGTAACTTGGGTAAATGCTTTAAATGCTTATATTGAAGAAGGAATAGTATTAAACACCTCAAAAGGTTTTTACGTGTTAAAAACAGAATGAGGAGGTAATTGGAAGCTTAACGATAATTTATGTATTGTTATCATTTGTAAGTTATTTATTTAGTGATTATCAAAACCAAAACTTGTACAACATGTTGTCAAATGATATAATAACAACATATCTAGTAAAGTTGAGGTGATTAATATGGAGGCTATTGTTTATTCACATTTTAGAAATAATTTAAAAGATTATATGAAGAAGGTCAATGATGAATTTGAGCCTTTGATTGTAGTTAATAAAAATCCTGATGAAAATATAGTGGTTTTATCTCAAGATAGCTGGGAAAGTTTACAAGAAACGATTCGTTTGATGGAAAATGATTATCTATCACATAAGGTTATTAATGGTATATCACAAGTTAAAGAGAAGCAAGTCACTAAACATGGTTTAATTGAGGTAGAAGATGTTTAATTTTACTGAAGAAGCATGGAAAGATTATGTTTCTTGGCAACAGGAAGATAAAAAAATCTTGAAACGAATTAATCGTTTGATAGAAGATATTAAAAGAGACCCATTTGAAGGCATTGGAAAACCAGAACCTTTAAAATACCATTATTCAGGGGCTTGGTCTCGAAGAATTACAGAAGAACATAGGTTGATTTATATGATAGAAGATGGAGAAATCTATTTTTTATCTTTTAGAGATCATTATAAGTAGAAGTAGTCGCTAAAAAAAGTGACTGCTTTTTTATTTTATAGAAAGGGGTTAAATGATTGATATACAAAAAATAAAAAAGTTTCTATTGAGATATACAAAGAAAGAAGAGGGAGGTAAACAGCCTAAGACAAAAGAAGTAAAGCAAAGGACAGCCAATTTTATTGTCTATGGTATCTTAGGTTTGTTATTTATTGTAGGATTTTTTGGATCATTGAGGGCAATTGGCTTATCTAATCAGGTACAACATTTAAAAGAAACAGTTATTGCTGTAGAAAAAAAGTCAAAACATAAGAAAACTGACGATTCATTAGATATATCTAGAATTCAGTATTACATGAATAATTTTGTCTACTACTATATCAACTATTCACAAGATACTGCAGATCAAAGAAAAACAGAATTAGAAAATTATTATTCTTTCTCAACTGCCAGTATGACAGATGATGTTAGAAAGTCTAGGACTTTGCAGACACAACGTTTAATAAGTGTTGAAAAAGAAAAAGATTACTATATAGCTTTGATGCGTATTGGTTATGAAGTTGATAAAAAATCATATCAGATGAACTTGGCTGTTCCTTTTCAGATGCAAAGAGGATTGCTTGCAATCGTTAGTCAACCTTATACTGTGGCAGAAGATTTGTATTTAGGTAAATCTAAAGCATTTGAGAAGAAAACATTAGATCAAGTCAAGGAACTATCGAAAGAACAAGTAAGTTCTATTCAAAAGTTTTTACCAGTTTTCTTTAATAAATATGCCTTAAGTAACAAGACAGACTTGAAACTGTTAATGAAAACTCCAGAACTGATGGGGAAAGGATTTAAAGTTAGTGAGCTAGATCTTAATAATGCGATTTATTATCAAGAAAAAAAGCATCAAGTCGTGCAATTATCAGTAACTTTTGAAGATCTTGTAACAGGTGGCACACGATCAGAAAACTTTACATTATATTTATCTAAAGCAGACAATGGTTGGTATGTTGAAGAGATGTATCATTATTTTAAATAGAGGTGTAAGAGAGGGAAAAAATGAATTTAGTAAAAGTGAATAGTGTTATTTTAGCAGGTGGTCCCAACGTTTCAGGACTAAAGCAATTTTTTCAAGGTGATGGGATTTACCTCATTAGTGTAATTGCTGTCTTTATAATTATTAAGAATTGGAAAGAAGCTAATTGGTTAAAAGTTTTCTCAACCTTAGCTATTTATGCGATTATTGTATCAATGCTTAAAGGTCAACAGATTCTATCTTTTTTGGGTGGAATGCTTCGCTGGTTTGGTGTTGAGACGGGGTTATAAGTTATGGAAGAAGAAAAATATTTTGATTACAGCAGGGGCTTGAATGCTCCTTACTGGATTCAGGAAGTTAAAACGGCAAAAGGCAAAGTGATTTGGTATTTTTCTACACCTATGCAGTTATCATTTTTTATTGTTTTCTTTATCATCTTAGTGTTGATGCTGACGGTATGTTCTCCATTAATGCAGGTGTTAAATGCTTTAACGCATTCCGTTTCAATGCTCTTGTATTGGTTTGTTCCAAGCAAGTTAGCGAAATTTTATGTAGAATATGAACCGCAAGGAAAAAAGATGCATATCTTTTTGTGGGATTATCTGGTTTATCTCAAAGATTTTGGGTTAAATAAAAAAGGGATTTATCAAGGAGAACGTGTTGACATTGTAGAGGAAATAGTTTTTGAGAAGACGAAAATATAAAGACTAAGAAAGGAGATCAGATGGTAAAAAAATTGGAATATCCGATTGATAGAATACATCAAAATTTAGCTTTACGAAAAGATAAAGTTGTTGTCGCATACTATCGCATTCCAAATACACCAATCACTATTACAGATAGTGATAAAAAAGATAGTCATAAAGCGAAGGTAGCACAGGTTATCAAAAAATTAGCTAAATATAAAAATTTTGATATTTCATTAATACCAAAAGATTATCTTCTTGGTGAAAAAATGTCGGATTTTGAAGCGGATCTAGCAGATGATGTTAAAGAATTAGGGTTAGAAACACTCGATTTTACAGTTGATACGTTAACACATGAAATGGAGATACCGTATCAGTTTGATTGGTTAATTGGAGTTGATCTTGGTAAAGGGCAATACAATGCTAATATAAAAGAATTTATTTATAATCAGTTTGAATCTATCGCATCAAACTTCGCTTCTTTAGCTGGTTATGAGGTAGAAGTAGATGAAGATTGGTATAAAGAACATTCAGAAGAAGAATTACTTGTCTATAGTTTATTGTCTACCCTGAAAGCCAAAAGATTAACGGATGTTGATTTATTTTATTATCAACGGATGCAATTTTTAAGATATGTTCCTCATACTAAAAGTGAGGTTATAGCTAATCGGAATATGTTAAATGTGACAGATACGTTGATTAAATCACTAGAAGGTGGTTTTTTAAAATTGGAGAGTGCTTATGGGAGTTCATTTGTATCCGTTCTTCCAGTAGGTCGGTTCTCTACCATATTTAATGGCTTTCATCTTGGTGAACTAGTTCAAAGAATGAGTTTTCCGGTTGAATTAAGATTTCAAGCGGAATTTATAGATAAGACAAAATTGGGTGGCACTATGGGGCGCTCAAATACACGCTATGATCAAATCATGAAAGAAGCTTATAACACAAATACGGTTCAACAAGATGATATCTTGATGGGAGCATATTCGCTTAAGGATCTTATGAAAAAAGTTGGAAATAAGGAAGAAATCATAGAGTATGGTTGTTATTTGGTAGTTGCTGGTTCTAGTTTAAATCAACTAAAACAACGTAGATATGCCATTTTAAGTTACTTTGATGATATGAAAGTCAATGTTTATGAAGCCAGTCATGATACACCATATTTATTTCAAGCGTTACTTTATGGTCAAGATTTACAAAAAACAACTCGTAAGTGGAATCATTTAGTAACTGCTCGAGGTTTTTCGGAGTTGATGCTTTTTACAAATACCCAATCAGGTAACAGGATTGGTTGGTATATTGGACGAGTAGATAATCGTTTAACTGCTTGGGATTCTATTGACGAAGCTATTATGGGATCTAAAAATCTTGTCTTATTTAATGCGACAGTCGCGAATAAAGAAGATGTTGCTGGTAAGGTTACTAAAAATCCTCACGTGATTATAACTGGGGCGACAGGTCAAGGGAAATCATACTTAGCACAGATGATCTTTTTACATACTGCTCAACAAAATGTTCGTGTCCTTTATATTGACCCTAAACGAGAACTACGGCAACACTATTTAAAAGTTGTTTCTGATCCAGAGTATGCACGTAAGTTTCCTCTACGTAAGAAGCAAATTGAGGAAACGAATTTTGTCACTCTTGATAGTTCTGTCAAAGAAAATCATGGTGTATTAGATCCTATTGTTATTCTTGATAAGGAAGGTGCTTCATCAACGGCTAAAAATATGTTGCTTTATTTGTTGAAAAATGCGACAGAAATTAAATTAGATCAAACAACAGCTTTAACAGAAGCAATTAGTCAAGTCATTGCAAAACGTGAAGCTGGTGAAGTCGTTGGTTTTAATCAGGTGATAGAGGCACTTATTGATTCTGAAAGTGATGAAGTTCAGTCAGTTGGTCGTTATTTTAAAGCTATTATTCAGAATTCTATTTTAGAGTTGGCATTTTCAGATGGTGATGTTGCTGGTCTTTCTTACGAAGAACGTGTGACAGTTTTAGAAGTTGCGGATTTATCACTGCCTAAGGACGGTTCAGATCATATATCTGATCATGAAAGTAATTCGATTGCTTTAATGTTTGCTTTAGGTGCGTTTTGTAAGCATTTTGGTGAGCGTAGTGATGATGAAACAGTTGAAATTTTTGATGAGGCTTGGGTTCTCATGCAGTCATCAGAAGGAAAAGCTGTTATTAAATCTATGCGCCGTGTTGGTCGCTCTAAGTATAATGTGTTGATGCTAGTGTCTCAATCTGTTCATGATGCAGAAAACGATGATGATACGACCGGCTTTGGGACAATTTTTTCATTTTATGAAAAATCGGAACGTGAAGATATCTTAAAACATGTAGGGTTAGAGGTGACACCTAAGAATTTAGAGTGGATTGATAATATGATTTCTGGGCAATGTCTCTACTATGATGTTTATGGCAATTTGAATATGATTTCGATACATAACATTCATCCAGATATTGATCCATTGTTAAAACCAATGAAGAAAACAGTTTCTAGCCACCTTGAAAATAAATATGCTTCGTAGAAGGGAGGTAATCAGATGGACAAAATAGATGATGGTTTGATTGCTTCGACCTTTGCGAAGGTAAAAGATGTGGATATATTTGCGTTAAAGGCTTATATGGAGATAACTCACGGAGCTGAGACTGGAGCTCAAAGCATTTTGTTAGATGTTTTTGTTAATTTTCCCTTTTTCCTACTTAACTTGATTGTTGGTTGGGTTAATTCAGAAGGTGGATTTGCTATGATAGGTCGAGCAGAAGGGCATTATGGTAATGATTTAAAAACAAATTCAATTGCCTTTAATGTGAGACCTACTGGGTTATCTTACTATACGACTGAAGCTGGAGGTGGTATTTATCAAATCACACCTTTCACAAAGTATGCCCCATTAGGCGATCCCAAATGGGAAGATGCAGATGCCATGAATGCCTTTGTTATGAAATCCATTAAATCAGGAGACTGGAATAAAGCAATGGATTTATCAGGTGGAAATCATTCTTTTGAAGAGATGGCACAGATGACTGATCCCAAGCAGGCCACTTTAGTTTGGAATGCTTACGAACGAGGAAATACTGCATATATTAATAAAGCTCAAAAGACTGCGGATGGGCAAAAAGCCTATGAAATATTTAATGGTTCAAAATATAAATTTGATGCAGAAAAATTTTCTAAAAGTTTTGGTGGTGGTTCAAAAACGTCCTCGTCTGGTAAGAGCGATATAATTTCTGATTCTACAGTTTTATCTCTTTGTGATTCAGCTAGTAATGCGGTACAGGGCTTATTTGGTAAAGATAAGTCAGGGAAAGTTAAATACACTTCTTATAATGCATGGAAACCAGATCAATTACCAAGTGATTTGAAAAAGTATGCAATAGATCCTAAGTCAGTTGGTTTATTTTATCGAACGTCTAGTGGATGGAATGCGATAGCTTCTACTGGTGGTCAATGTACAGATCTTTCAGCAAGTTTGATGTATGGTTTATGGCTTAAAGGCGGAATGCATCCAACGCAAAGAATGGGAAATGGTAATATGGTTGTTTCTAATTGGGTATCTGCATTCGGTGGACGCTCTGAAAATACTCCATCTTCTGGAGCTGTTTTTTCAAGTTCAGGTACTTCTAGTGCTGGGCATACTGGAGTGGTTAGTCATGTATTTGAAAATGGCGATATGTTAATAGTAGAGCAAAATTATTCAACTTATTCTGGAGATAATAGAGGATTTGGACCATATTCATGGAATTATCGTTATGTTTCTACTTTAGAATTAAAAAAAGAGCATTATAGTTTTTATAATCCCTCTAAAGCTGGTTATAAATTGTCTGATAAAGTGAAAACGGTAGGTAGTTAATGAAACGTAGAAAAATAGTTTTATTTTTAATGGTGTTAGTGATGGCTTTTATAGTTTATAAAGTTATTCAAAAAGATAATCCAGTGATTAAAACAAGTGGTAATCATACAAAAGTTGAACGAGTTGAACCGAAACATAAGGTTAAGTCTTATGATTCAACTAAAGAAACAAAATCTACTTTGGAAGCTAGTGATCGTCAAGTATCTGATAAGGAAAAGGAGAAGGTTAAAAGATCTATAACTGTACCTATTGATTACCTTGTAAAAATCCCAACACAATCAGATATTAAGGGTGATTATCAAAATAAATTATCCATTACAAATCCTACAGTTGCCCAAACTGTAAAAACCATGTTGATGGCTGGTTATCATTTTGATTTGGAAAGTTTACAAGTATATGAGTCAGATGCGAGTAATGTTTATCAGTTTACTATTAATTTAGTAACAGATAAAAGAGACAAATTAAGTTTAGCTGGTAATTATGTATTAGGTACAGACCAATTTGAGATTGCGAGTGTACATGGTACACCTGTAAATGTAGTATTTTAAGAAAGAAGGAAAATTTATGTCAAAAGTAAAAGTTTTAAGTTTAATTACTGTTTCAGGACTATTTTTAATGGCTGGTAATTTATCAGCAAGTGCAGATGTTGTAACTAGTGGAGGTGATACTATAATGCTATCAGGGGTAGATGCAGGTGTATCTGATTCTATAACGCCACCACCATCAAATATAAATCCAGTAACAGATACTATAGAACCAAGTGCGCCAACACCAAGTACAGATCCAATAACAGATACTATAGAACCAAGTGCGCCAACACCAAGTACAGATCCAATAACAGATACCACAGCACCAAGTGCACCAACACCAAGTACAGATCAAACAACAGGTACGACAGATTCAAGTACGTCAGCACCAAGTACA